>DRKF01000054.1 GCA_011051915.1 Acidimicrobiales bacterium
ACCTCGACCTCGGCCCGGGGGTCCCGTCCCAGGACGGTCGCCCGACCCTTCGAGGGTGCGGTCAGCCCGGCGATGACCCTCAGAACGGTCGACTTCCCGGCTCCGTTGGGGCCCAGCAGCGCGGTGACACCGGGCCCGACACCGAAGGACACCTCCGACACCGCTACCACGTCACCGAACCATTTCGACACCGAGGAGACCTCGATCATCAGGGTCTCGCTCACCGGGTCACCGCCATGGTGCGGTATCGCCACCAGGTGAGACCCCATCCGGCGAGGGCCCAACCGGCGTTTGCCGCCACCACCGCCGCGGTCGCCAGTTCGGGCATGGGCCCGAACTCCCCGAAGATGCGGTAGACCAGCTCGAAGGGCACCGATACCAGGTTGGCCAGCTGGAGCTCGTCGGGAGCCGATGTGTTCTCCACCAGGGTCGTGGTGAGGGTCCCGCTGACGAGCAGCACGAACACGATGGCCGCCGAGGCCACGGCCTGGCGGTCGGTGAGCGACGACACGGCCATCGAGACCCCCGAGTAGACGGCACCGATGGCCAGTCCCGACAGCACGATCCGCCCGAGGACCCCCAGGAATCCCAGCACGCCCGAGGGGCCGGCACTTTCGAAGGAGTATCCGATCAGGATCAGCAGAGGCGGGCCCATCGTCACGATCAGCAGGACCCCGCCCACGCTGATGGCCTTGGCCAGGAGGTAGGTCGAGCGGGTGAGGGGGGTCGAGAGATACAACCCCAGCATTCCGTTGCGGCGATCGGAGGTGAGGGCGCTGGGTGCCACCAGGGCGGTGAACAGCACCAGGGCGGAGATGATGAACCCGTAGGAGTTGGCGTAGGAGGCGACGTCGTTGGGATCGAGGATGCCTCCGGGCACCAGAACCGCCAGTCCCACGAAGACGGTGGCGGGCACGTAGGCGATGGCGGCCGACGCCACCGGGAGGATCTTGGTGCGGGCCGGGCGGCCGATACCCAGGACGGATCGGAAACCCTGAACGGCCACACTGCGGACGGCGTTGGCCGGCCCACCGCGCCGCCCCTCGAAGGGGCGGTAGCCACGGTCGAGGATCCGGGGGCCATCGGTCTCCGTCATCCGAATTCCCCACCAGTGTCGGACGTGACGGCCTCGTCGGTCTCGCCCTCCACGTCGAGAAAGATGTCCTCCAGTCGGGTGCGGTGGGGGCCCATCTCCTCTATCCGGGCCCCGGCGGCGGCCACCGCGGCCAGAGCGGCCCGGGCGAGGGCGGTGATGTCGCCACCCTCCAGCCGCAGGTGCTCTCCTCGGCGGTGGGCCAGCAGGCCGTCGGCGGAGAGCCGGCGGGCGACCTCGTCCACGGGGTCGGCGTGCTCAGCGGCCGTCCCGGCTGCCGCGGACGCAGTCTCGGGCACCAGTTCGAGATCGAGACCCGAGTCGGTCCCGGAGAGATCGCTGAGCCGGCCGGCGGCGAGCAGCACACCGGCGTCGAGGACCACCACGGAGTCGCAGACCCTCTCGACCTCCTCCAGGACGTGTGAGGAGATGACCACGTCGATGGCGAAGCGGTCCCTGACCTCGGCGATGAGGGCGATCATCTCCTCGCGTTGGACGGGATCGAGACCGTCGGTGGGTTCGTCGAGGAGAACCAGTGAGGGATCCGACGCCAGGGCCTGGGCCAGCTTGACCCTCTGGCGCTGACCGGTGGACATGGTCCCCAGGGGGCGGAACCGTTCCTCGCCCAGACCCACGAGATAGAGCACGTCACTGGCACGCGAGCGAGCCTCGGTGCGGGGCAGGCCCCTGACCTCGGCCAGATGGCGGACGAACTCATAGGCGGCCATGTCGTCGGGGAGGATGTTGCGCTCGGGGGAGAAGCCCAGGCGGCTCCTCAGCCGGGGACCCTCCGATCCGGGGTCCATTCCCAGGACCCTGAGTGATCCCGAAGTTGGACGCAGCAGGCCCAGCATGAGGTTCAGCAGGGTGGTTTTGCCCGCTCCGTTCGCCCCGACCAGGGCGGTGACACCGTGCCCCACCGCCAGGTCCAGCCCGTCGAGGGCCCGGTGGCCGTCGAAGGCCATCGTGAGTGCCCTGGCGGTGAGTACCTGATCCACGGTCGGCGATTCTTTCACGCCGTCCGGTCCGGGTTGGGCCAGGTCGCTGTCGAGGGTGTGGGTGGGGCGGAACGGGCTCGGTCCTGCCCCCGAAAAGGGGGAACGGGAATCCAGCCACGTTCGGTGGTCTGGTGAGGGGGATCGAGGACTATTACCCTGCTGCCGGCGAATCCGCCGTGGGGTGTGATCCGGTTGCTCGAAAAGCCTACATTTCCCCGTGACTGGGGCCCGGGCGGTCGCCGGACATCGTGTCGGGATCGTGGTGTACCGCTGGGCCGGAGGGAGTTTGTTCCGCGCGTATGGCGAGCGCCGTCACTTCGGGTTGTCTGGACTCGCTCAGTGGTGGTGATCGCACTCGAAGTGGTCATTGACGCGCCCAGGGTGACCCCTGCTAACAATGCTTGACAACGATGAAATTTCACGGGTGTAATGCATAGCCCTGCCGGCT
>DRKF01000055.1 GCA_011051915.1 Acidimicrobiales bacterium
ACCTGGAAGTAGGCGAGGGCGTTGTAGTCCCTCACCGGCAGGGCGTAGGTCTCAAAGGAGGGGTCCATCTCACGCTTGAAGATCTGGTCGAGTTGGTGGCGGACCCCCTCGATACGCCACTGGAGTTCCTCGTCGCTCAGGGCGGAGAAGCCGTGGTGGGGCAGTTCGGTCATGCGACCCTTCAGCTCGATGAGCTTCTCCTCGAGTTCGGCCTTCTCCTCGGGTGTGGTGGCCCGATCCAGGGCCTCCCGGGTCGCGACCAGCTCCCGGAATATCGAGTCGAGCTCGGTCCGGGCCTCTTCGCGGGTCATCTTCGGGGTCTGTGAGGAGCTGTCACCGTGGTCCATGAACCGATCCTATTGCGGGCGGGCATTCCGTGCTGGCCGGACGCGGGACCGCGACTCAAGGGAGGGCCCGCCGGGTCTCCAGCTCGTCGAGGAGCATGCGTAGCTCGTGCTCGAGTGCCGCCAGGCCGGTCTCGCGATCTACCAGACCGGTCATCTCGAACCAGGTCACCGGATCGATGGAGCCCCCGGCCTCGTTGGAGAAACCGCAGAAGGCGGGGCTGAGGCGCCGTTCGTAGATACCGTCGATTCGAGATCGGAGCCCCTGAATCCGCCGCTCGAGTTCCCGGTCGTCGAGGCCCGAGAGACCGGCCATCGGTAGGTCGGCGACCTGGCGTCGCAGCTCGGTCAGCCTCTCACTCAGACGGGCCTTCTCGTCGGCGTCGGCCGTCCGGTCGAACGCCAGGCGGGTGGCGACCAACTCGTCGAAGAGCTGGTCGAGGCGCCTACGGTCCCGATCCGTCTCAATGGAGACACCGCCACCTGATTCCATTCCACGAGCCTAGTTCGAGGCCTGGTGCTGTTACCTTCGGGGTGCGACCGCGCAGTTTCGCGGGGTCCGCCACAGGGCAGATGGGGGAGATTCGGTGAGAAGTGCCACGCTGATCATGGGGCTCGTTCTGCTCTCGGCGGCCTGCGGTGGGGGAGCAGACCCGTCGGCCTCCCAGGCGGGCGTGACCGAGGGCTCGACCACCTCGACCACCTCGGCCCCGACGGAAACGACCCCGCCACCGACCACGGCCGCGCCGGCCTCCGACGATGGGGGATCGGTCGGCTCGGGAACGGCCACTCTGAGGCTGGACAACGGTGAGGTGTTCGAGTTCTCGGTGCTCTGCAGTCTCGAGCCCCAGGAGGCGGCCGGCTCCACCATCCTCTTCACGGTGGTGTCCTACGACAAGCCCTACAACCTCGATGTCACCCAATTCGGTGAGGACGACTTCGGCGGGTCGGCGTCGATCTCGGTGTACGCCGCCGATACCTACGACACCCTCTGGGAGGCCACCAGCCTGCTGGGGTCGGAGGTCCAACTGACCATCGATGGCAACGTGGTCAGGGGTACGGGAGAGTTCGTCGAGGGGGATGATCCGCTGGCCCCGGGTGTGGAGAAGACCAGGGGTGAACTGGAGGCCCGCTGCTGACGACGTCCCGGCCGGCTCGCGTCCACCGCCCGTGTCGCGGTGATCCCCGGCCGGCTCGCGTCCACCGCCCGTGTCGCGGTGATCCCCGGCCGGCTCGCGTCCATCGCCCGTGTCGCCGGGCTCGTGTGGTGACCCCCGGCCGGCCGGTCCCGCCGGGGGATGTGGGGTTCCAATTCGTCATGTCGGCGGTCATCTGAGAGCCTCGGACGTGTAACCGGACGAATCGGAGGACACGACGATGACCGAGAACCCGACTCAGAACCTGGTGGTGAACCCGCCCGAGATGGCCAAGGCGGTTGGCTTTTCCCACGCCGTGGTGGCCGGACCGGGCCGAACGGTGTACCTGGCCGGTCAGGTCTCATTCGATCCCGAGTCGCGGGTGGTGGGTGACACCTGGGTCGAGCAGTTCGATGTGGCCATGGGCAACCTGATGACGGCCCTGGCGGGAGCGGGGGGTCGCCCCGAACACATGGTGTGGATGCAGATCTTCACCGTGGACGTTCCCGCCTACCGGGCGGCCCGGGCCGAGCTCGGACCGATCTACCAGCGCCACATGGGACGTCACTATCCGGCCATGAGCCTGCTGGGCCTGTCCGAGCTGGCCGACGAGGGAGCCCTGCTGGAGATAACCGGGATAGCGGTCGTCCCCGACTGAGACCCGCGGGGGATCGTGGCGGCGGGCCGGTGGACGGCCTGGGAGGCCGGAAAAACGTATGACAAGTCGGGTTGACCTTCAGGTCGAATTGTCGTAGGTTTCAAACAGACCGGTCAGTCGGTTTGCTCCAGTCGGTTTGTCGAAGCGGGCTCGTCCCAACGGACCCGCCTCCCCGCCGGAGCAGTCGTCTCGATCCACCGGTCCGAGGCACTCGGGAGAGTGCCGGGGTCTTCCAGGGGAAAGGGGTTTGGAGGCGATGGCACCCACGGTGATCGACAACCCCACCCGCTCGGAGATCACCGAGGCTCGAATCATCGCCGCCGCCCGTCGGCTGTTCGTGAGCCGGAACTACGCCGACGTGACCACCGGCATGCTCACCGAGGCCGCCGGGGTGACCAAGGGTGGTCTGTACCACCACTTCTCCAGCAAGGAGCAGCTGTACGTCACCATGATGCTCCGGGATCTCGACGCCAAGCGTCGGCTGTTCTCCCGGGCGGTGGACATGGAGGGCTCCTGCCGGGAACGTCTGGCCCGCATCACCCGGGACTTTCTCGAGCTTCCCGACGAGGACCGCGAGCTCACCCGCCTCGTGCGCCGCGACATCAACATCTTCACCGACCCCGAGAGGGACCAGCTCGTACGGGCCTATCAAAAGGCCCTACCCGATCTGGTCGAGAGAATCGTCGCCGACGGGATCACCCACGGTGAGCTCAGGGCGGGTGACCCCCGGATCCTGGCGTGGTCGTTCGTGGCCCTCGTCGAGGTGGTCATCGGCGACTACGCCCGGGCCGCCGTGGGTGACACCGAGGCCCGCCTGGATCACGTACTGGACCTGTTTTTCCACGGAGCTGCGGCCTGACGACCCAGAGGAGTGACATGACACCACCCGCCCCTTCAACCACCGCCACCCGGGTCTTTCCCGAGTGGAGGGACAAGTCCCTCGACGACGCCCTCCTGGAATGCCGGGACCAGGTCGAGTCACCGGATTTCGAGACCGTGAGGCGCTGGCGGGAGGCCGGCGGGAAGGTGGCCGGCCACTTCCAGGTGGCCTTCCCCGAGGAGATCGTCCACGCCGCGGGGATGCTTCCCTTCAAGGTCCGGGGAGCGCCGGTGGAGCCCAACCTGGCGGATTCGCACTTCGGTTCCTACCTCTGTTCGATCCTCAAGACCTCCCTGGAACTGGCTCTGAGCGGACGGGTACCGATGGAGATGTTCGTGTCCCATCCCATCTGTGACGCGGCCCGGAACCTGGCCGCCATCTGGGGGCGAAACTTCGACTACCCCTGTCAGATCCTGTACCTGCCCCAGAACCCCAACTCGGCGGGCAGTATCGACTATCTGCGCCACGAGTACGACCGCCTCCGTCGCCTGGCCGAGGAGGTGTCGGGCCGGGAGATAACCGACGAGGCGCTGGCGAACTCCATCGCCGTGTTCAACGAGAACCGGAGGCTGCTGCGTGAGCTCTACGAGATCAAGCGGGAGCAGCCCTGGCTGATAGCGGCCGAGGACGCCTACGCCCTGGTGTCCCTGGCGGGGATGATGCCCCGAGAGGAGCACAACGAACTGCTCTCGACCCTGCTGCCACAGATCAGGGAACGTGACGCCCGACCCGAGGACCGGATCCGGGTGGTGTTCGAGGGCGGTTTCTGCGAGCAGCCCCCCTTCGACCTGATCCGGATGCTCGGGCGCACCGTGTACCTGGTCGACGACGATCTGCTCATCGGGTTGCGCTGGCTGACCGAGGATGTTCCCCTCGAGGGCGATCCGCTGCGGAATCTGGCCTGGGCCTACATCGAGAGGTCCTCCTACAGCCCGGTTCAGCACGATCTCCGCAAGCCCAAGGAGAGAATGCTCATCGAGCGCATCGAGGGGGCCGGAGCCGATGCGGCCATCCTGGCCGCGGCCAAGATGTGCGAACCGGGTCTCGAGGAGCAGGTCACCTACACCCACGCTCTGGACGAGGCGGGCATCGCCTACTTCATGAGCGAGTTCGAGGAGAACATGACCTCGTTCAGCCAACTGGAGATGCAGGTCGAGACCTTCGTCGAGAACCTGCTGTTCGCATGAGAACTCACCGGACAACGACGGGACACACGGGAGACAGGAGCTGGAGATGAGTACCGAGCAGACGAGCGAGAATCTGGTGGGACGGGGGAACAAGGAGGGAGCGGCGCTGTTCCGGGAGTGGTTCTCCGAGCTGCATGAGACCGCCCATCAGGGAGGACCCGCCGCCTACGTGTTCGTGATGGGGAGCATGAACGAGGTCCTCAAGACCTTCGACCTTCCCGTGGTCTTTCCCGAGATCAGTTCCCTGCAGACCGCGGTGCGTCACTCGGCCCACGAACTGCTGGAGGTGGCGGAGGACTACGGCTACTCGCCCGACATCTGCGGCTACGTCAAGGCCGACGTGGCCGTGCAGATCCGGGGAGGGAAGCACCCCATGGGCGACCTGCCCAAGCCGGCCCTGTCGGTACTCACCAACGCCTGCAACACCTACATCAAATGGGCCGAGATCTGGGAGCGGATGTACGGCACCCCGATGGTCACCATCGACATCCCCGGCACCCGCGAGGGTGGGGGTCAGACCTGGTCGGGCAACAGCGATTTCGAGGCCGATCGCAAGTACGTCGAGGTTCAGATCCGTGAGCTCATCGAAACCTGTGAGGAGGTGACCGGGACGAAGTTCGACATCGACAAGTTCCGGGAGACCCTCGGACACGCCAACACCATGACCCGGAGCTGGAAGCGGTTGCTGGAACTCAACGCCGCCCGTCCGTCGGTGTTCAACGCCCTCACCGACGGCACCGTCTACCTGGGCGTGGCCAACGGCTTCCGGGGAACGGAGGCCGGGGCCCGCTACTTCGAGCGCCTCGTGGAGGAGATGGAGTACAAGGTCGCCAACGGCATCGGGCAGTCCATCGAGGAGAAGTACCGGCTCATCTTCGTGGGTGTCCCCTGCTACCCGATATTCCGCCGCTTCAACGAGCTGTTCACCGAATGGGGCGGGACCTTCGTGAGCTCCACCTACCTGTGGTTCGCCTCGGGGGGATTCAACCGGGGGTTCGAGTACGACCTCGACGACCCCATTGCCAGCATGGCCGAGGGTTCGCTGATCTCGGTACGGGACGGAATGGACTCCATGTTCCACCAGGACCGGGTGGCGATGGACATGATCGACGAGCTGGGCGTCGACGGTGTCGTCTACCACCCCATCAAGAGCTGCCGGACCGTTTCCACCGGTCTGGCCGACGGGCGCCGCCATCTGACCGAGGAGACGGGCATATCCAGCCTGTTCATCGAGTCCGACATGATGGATCGACGGGTGGTGTCCGAAGCCCAGATGAAGAACCGAATAGACGCCTTCTTCGAAGGCCTCGCATCACGTCGCAAGCTGGCCCTTGCCGGTCAGGGAGGGTGAGGTAACACCATGGCATACGGAGCCGGGGTCGATGTCGGATCGACCCAGACCAAGGCGATCATTCTGGATGAGGACGCCAACATCGTCGGGCGGGCCCTCACCGACACGGGGGCCAACGTGATCGAGGCGGCGGAGAACGCCTACCGGGTGGCCCTCGAACAGAGCGGTATCTCCGCCGATGAGGTGGAGTACGTCATCGGAACCGGCTACGGCCGCTACCGGGTGACCTTCGGGGACGCTCAGGTGACCGAGATCAGCTGCCACGGACGGGGGGCGGTGCACCTGTTCCCCAACACCCGGACGGTGGTCGACATGGGCGGCCAGGACACCAAGGCCATCTCGGTCAGCCCCGACGGCGAGATAGTCGACTTCTGCATGAACGACAAGTGCGCCGCCGGCACCGGTCGCTTCCTGGGAGCGGCGGCCGCCGCCCTCGACATCCCCCTCGACGATCTGGGTCCGGTGTCCCTGACCGGTACCAAACCCATCAAGATCAGCACCACCTGCACGGTGTTCGCCGAGTCGGAGGTACTGGCCTGGATCGGCAAGGGCAAGAAGATCGAGGACATCCTCTGGGGGGTCCACCAGTCGATCGCCACCCGCTCGGTGGGGCTGATGCGCCGGGTCGGCATCGAGGACGAGATCACCTTCACCGGAGGCGTGTCCCGCAACGCCGGGATGGTCAAGGCCCTCGAGGAGAGACTCGGCCACAAGCTGAACATCAGCGACGACTGTCACTACATGGGCGCCGTGGGCGCCGCCATGTTCGCCCTCGACAACATCAAGGCCGGGCGGGTGCCCGTCGCCGGTGGTTGAGGACCGAACAACCGTCCGAGGACACAGATTCACCGGGAAATCCGAACAACCACGAACCACGAGAGAGGACCGATCATGACGATCACCGCCGGGCTGGACGTCGGCTCCACCTACACCAAGGTCATGATCCTCGGTGACGACCGGCAGGTCATCGCCAAGGCCATGGCGCCGACCGGATTCAAGCTCACCGAGATAGCCAGGACGGTCTACGACCGGGCCCTGGCCGAGGCCGGGATCGCCGAGTCCGAGGTCGACTATGTGATCGCCACCGGAGCGGGCCGTCACCAGGTCGATTTCAAGGACATCCACGTCACCGACCTGACGGCCAGCGCCCGGGGCGCGTCCCACCTCTTCCCCGGCACCCGCACCATTCTCGACGTCGGGGGCCAGACGATGAAGGCCAGCCGGGTGGATCAGGCGGCCAAGGTCGAGTCGTTCCGCCTCAACGACAAGTGTGCAGCCGGCACCGGGGCGTTCCTGGAGAAGACCGCCCGCTACATGGGGTACAGCATCGAGGAGATCAGCGATCTCATGACCACCTCGAAGGAACCCGTACCGATCTCGGGGGTGTGCGCGGTCTTCGCCGAGTCGGAGGTGATCAACCACCTCTCGATGGGCACTCCGCCGGCCGACATCATGCAGGGAGCCATCGAATCCCTCACCGGCCGCTCGGTCCAGCTCATGAAGAGGGTCCGGGCCGAACCCGAGTACACCCTGGTGGGCGGGATCCTCAGGTTCGAGACCATGGCCAACTCGGTATCCGGACTCCTCGACGCCGAGGTGAACGTCCCGGAGGGAGACATGGTCCAGTTCGTCTCCGCCCTGGGCTGCGCGATCCTGGCCCGAATCCGACTGGACAAGCTGGCCGCGGACGGAGCCGCCCGGCCCCGGGCGGCGGTCGGGGCATGAACGACTCCGGCGGCGAGGCCGCGGTCTACTGCTCGGAGGGCATCAGGGTCCTGCGAGCCGACCGCCTCACCGCCGAGGGCTGGGAGCAGAGAACAGTGGGGGACAGCCGGCGGATCTCCGAGCTGGTCGACATGTACTCCGAACTGGGTTTCGAGACCCTCACCACCGGCCTCGACCCCGGGAGCTTCGGCGAGGCCTGCACCAGCTGTGCCGAGGCGGCGTGTCCCACCTACGTGGCCCTGTTCGTACGCCGGGCCGCTGTCAGCCCCGTCGATCTGCCGGGCCGTCGCTGACCGCTACCGCGGTGGCTCAACTGCCGCCGGACACCGGTCGGCCCGGGTCCGGCGACATGCCGGGCCGTCGCTGACCGGTCCCCAGAGGTCAGGCCCGGAGGTCCTGGAGGGCCCGGGTGACGAACACCGGGGTCATCCACTTGCGGTAGCGGGACCCGGTGTCGGTGTTGTCCTGGGGGCGAACGTGGTGGGACGCCAGTCGGGCCGCCTCCTCGATCACCTCATCGGTCAGTTGCCGACCCACCAGGAATTCCTCGGCCGCCGTGGCCCGCAGCGGGGCCGACGCCACCGCGCCCACGACCAGACGGATGCTCCCGACGGTGCCCCGGTCGTCGAGGTGGGCGGCGGCGGCGACCCCCACGAGGGGAAAGTCGATCGACCCCCGCCGTCGGAGCTTGCGGTAGGTCGCCCGGCCGCCGAAGGGGGGCAGCATGACCTGGGTGAGGATCTCGTCGTCGGAACGGTCGTGGTAGTCGATGCCGTCGTTCCGGTAGAGCGCCTCGGCCGGTGTCTCCCGCTCACCCCGGGGGCCGACCAGCCTGAGGGTGCCGTTCAGGGCGATCACGACCGGGGCCAGGTCGGTTGAGCTGATGGCCCAGCAGCGGTCTCCGCGGGGAGCGACCCAGCAGGTGTCACCTCCGTCCTTGAGACAGTGGCCACTGGCCTCCCGCCACAGCTCGGGCATGTCTATGTAGTTGCAGCGGGTGTCCAGACACAGGTTGCCGCCCAGGGTGGCGGTGTTGCGGATCTGGGGTGACGCGATCTCCGCTGCCGCCGCGGCCACGACCGCGGGCACCAGCTCCGAGGCCGCCACCGCCGCGACCGGGGTCGAGGCACCCAGGCGGCAGTTCCCCTCGGAGTCGATCTCGATCCCGCTCAGTTCGGGGATGGCGGACAGCGAGACGACCGTGGTGGGAGTCGTCTGCCGGCGTTTCATCTTGGGGAACAGATCGGTTCCCCCTCCCGCGATCACCGCTCCGCCGTCGGAGTCGGACAGGATGGCCACCGCCTCGGCCAGAGAGGTGGGTGTTCGGTACTCGAACAGGGGCAGTCGCAGGGTCATGGGGCGTCGAACCCCTCGGGTGGTTCCACCCGGATCGCCTCGTGGAACTCGAAGTCGGGCACCGATCGGGGTCCGAAGCGGCCGTCCCCGCCCCGGGCCTGATCCCGCAACGCGGCCACGATCTTGTCGGGGGTGATGGGCACCTCGTCCACGTGAATCCCGAGGGCGTCGTGGATGGCGTTGGCGACGGCGGGAATCACGGGCAGGAGAGGGCCCTGGCCGACCTCCTTGGCCCCGTAGGGTCCCTCGGGGTCGATGGACTCGACCAGGATGGTGTGGACCGGGGGCATCTCGAGGGCGGTCGGGATCTTGTAGTCCAGCAGCGAGGGGCCCCGGTGGAGGGCTCCCCGGAACGCCTGCTCCTCGAACAGAGCCTCGCCCAGGCCCATGTAGACACCCCCCTCGACCTGACCCTCCGAGAGCAGGGGGTTGAGGGCCCGTCCGATGTCGTGGGCCAGCCAGACCTCCTCGACGTCGACCAGGCCGGTGTCGGGATCGCAGGCGAGCTCGACCACACAGGCCGAGTAGCTGTAGGCGGGGGATATGCCCACACCGGCGCCCTTGTAGGGACCGGCCAGCCTGGGTGGGGTGTAGGAGCCCGATTCGACGAGGGGCCCGCCGGCGGTGGTGGCCAGCACGACCGCCTCGGCCCAGTCCACGGAACTGGCCGGGTCACCCTTGACCCCGAC
>DRKF01000056.1 GCA_011051915.1 Acidimicrobiales bacterium
AACGCCCCGCCATCTGTGAGATCCAGGGGCGCCCACAGCGACCCCCGCGCTCAGAGAAGGGGCAACGCCCCGCCATCTGTGAGATCCAGGGGCGCCCACAGCGACCCCCGCGCTCAGAAAAGGGGCAACACCCCGCCATCTGTGAGACCCAAGGACGCCCCCGCAGACCCACACGCTCACAAAAGGGGGCTACACCCCGCCATCTGTGAGATCCAGGGGCGCCCACAGCGACCCCCGCGCTCAGAAAAGGGGGTTTGGATGGGGCTACCGCGTCAGGGGGCGGGACAGGACGCCAGGGCCGACCTGAGTTCCTCCAGGGCGGCCGAGGCCGATCCGGAGTTGAGCGAGTAGAGATCCTCGGTCTCGAGATTGTCGGACTCGGACTGGGCCCGCAGCCGGTCGTAGCCGTAGCGGGCCAGTACCCGGTCGACGTCGGCCGCACCGGTGGTGAGCACGTCGAGACCATCGATCTCAGCGGCCTCGGGCAGGAGGCCCAGAAACTCCAGATCGGCCCTGAGGCTCGCCATCTGCCGGCGAAGCTCCGCCGGGGCGACCAGCCCATCGGCCCTCGACACGGAGTCGACCCCCGCCACCACCCGACCACCGACCGTACAGAAGTCGGAACGGTCGGATTCCGACGACCCCTGACACGAGGCGGTGAACCCGACCAGCAACAGGAGCACCGCCGGCCAGAACAGCCGCGGTCGCGTCGACGGCCGCGACCGGACCCAGGGACGCGATCCGCCCACCGTCGCCGCCCTCGATGTTCTCGTCGTCCACGGTTGATTCGACACCGGTTGGCCACGGTACCGCCGTGGGGTCCGAATCGGACGTCGAAGGACGGTCCGAACGGGGTGCCCCGTCCCCGATATCGGGCACCATGGCCCCACCGCCTCGATCGTCTTGGGCATCATGGTCCCGACGGGTCGCCCGGGAGAGGGCCCACCGCCGTCGATCACCCACCCCCTCAGGAGGAACCCGAACCGATGAGAACCTCCCTGCGGATCTACACGTGGAACCGGGTGACATCGACCACGCGAAGGAACCCGAACCGATGAGAACCTCCCTGCGGATCTACACGTGGAACCGGGTGACATCGGACTCCGAGGCGGCGGGGGAGGCTCCGGCGGGCAGCGCCTTCGGACGTCAACTCGGGCTGCTGCGGCGCTGGGGCAACATCGTCGACCTGGAGAGCGCGACCGACCGTCTGTTCCGGGGTCTGGCTCTTCCGCCCCGGGCCGTGGCCCTCACCTTCGACGAGGGCTACCGGGACCAGCTCGAGGTCGCCGTGCCCCTCCTGGAGGACCTCGGCCTCGCCGCCACCTTCTTCCTCACCACCGGTTTCCTCGACCGTCGCACCGTGCCCTGGTGGGAGCGCCTGGCCTGGGACGTCGAGCGTTCACCGCGCCCCGACGTCGAGTTCCACGGTCTGGTGGTTCCCCTGGAGAACACCTCGATCGCGGTCAGGCAGCTCGGTGATCTGCTCGGTCGCATGACGGTCCCGTCCCGGGAGGCGGCCCTGGACCGGCTGGAGGAACTCCTCGAAGTCGACTCGAAGTTCGACGGCGACTCTCTGCTGATGGACTGGGATGACGCCACCGCCCTGGCCTCCCGGGGAATGAACATCGGATCCCATTCCGACATGCATCCCGTGATGATCGCCGAGACCGAGGCCGCCCAGCACCACGATCTGGTCGCGGCCGCCAAGTCGCTGCGCCAGAACCTCTCCGTCCCGGTGAGATCGGTGGCCTACCCCCACGGCGAGGAGGGGAACTTCGACCGCAAGGCCCGCCGGGCCGCCAGGGCCGCCGGCCACCGCTACGCCCTGTGTGCCATCCCCGGGGTCAACCGACCCTCGGCCCCGCCGATGGCCCTCCGTCGGGTGAGCGCCGGGCTGGACCATCCCCGTCTGGCGGTGATGGCCCGGTCGTGGCCCCGGGGGGAGAAACTCGTGAGGCGCCGCAAGGGCGTAGATTCAGGAGGGTGAAAACCCTCTCAGCCGACTACCAGACCGCCCGGACCCTGTTCCTGGACCGGGCCCGATCCGCCGGGGCGGAGATCACCTCGACAGTGCACCCCGAGCGGGGCCCCGCCGGGGAGGAACTGGCCATGGACACCGCCTGGTTCGGACCCCGCGACGCGGAGCGGGTCGTGGTGACCGTTAGCGGTACCCACGGAGCGGAGGGTTTCGCCGGATCCGCCCTGCAGAGCGCCTGGTTCGATCGGCACGAGGCCTCCCGACCGGCGGGGACCGCCCACATGGCCGTCCACGCCCTCAACCCCTTCGGCTTCGCCTGGACCCGCCGGGTGAACGAGGGGAACATCGACCTGAACCGGAACTTCATCTACTTCAACGAGACCGTTCCGGAGAATCCCGACTACGCCGGAATCGCCGACCTGCTGGTCCCCCGGGAGTGGAACGAGGAGACCATCGGCTCCACCACCATGGCCCTGCTGGGTCTGGCCGAGGAGAAGGGCTGGGACTGGCTTCAGGCCGCGGTGAGCCGGGGCCAGTACTCCCACCCCACGGGACTGTTCTTCGGTGGGCGGGGACCGGCCTGGAGCCATCTGGAGCTCAAGAAGCTGATGGTCGAGAACCTGGGCTCGGCCTCCCGGGTGGCGGTACTCGACCTGCACACCGGTCTGGGGCCCTGGGGTCACGGTGAGCTGATCAGCTCCGACCTTCCCGACA
Organism: Acidimicrobiales bacterium; assembly: GCA_011051915.1. Lineage (GTDB taxonomy): Bacteria > Actinomycetota > Acidimicrobiia > Acidimicrobiales > Poriferisodalaceae > DRKF01. The sequence continues at coordinate 2,693 of DRKF01000056.1, forward strand.
GCGAGTCCCTGGACCGGGCCAATTCCTGGTACGACGGAGACGTCATCCCCCTGGCCGGCGGCGAGTCGGTCTCGGCGGTGCTCCAGGGGGAGTGGCTGGTGCGGGTACCCGCCTGGCTGCCCCGGGCCGAGGTCACCTCCCTGGCCATCGAGTACGGCACCATCGAGATCGTCGGGGTGCTCCAGGCGCTGAGGGCCGATGCCTGGCTGTGGGCCCACGGCGACCCCGCCTCCTCCGATGCGGCCGCCATCCGGGCCCAGGTGCGGGCGGCATTCGCCGATGACGATCCGGCCTGGCTGGCCCGTCTCCTCGAGCAGTTCGAGCTGCGGATGGACCAGGCCTTCGCCGGACTCAACTCATGAGTTCCGGTGGCGGGCAGGGGCCGCCCCCCGGAGCACCGCACCGGATAGTCCACATCGCCCGACCCGAGGACTGGGAGGCGGCCCGGACCCTCGGCCGCTACACCCACCCCTCCCTCCGGAGCGAGGGGTTCATCCACTGTTCCACCCCCGACCAGCTGGAAGCCACCGTCGCCCGCCACTTCGAGCCCGGAACCGAGGTGGTCCTGCTGGAGCTGGATCCCTCGCGACTCGACAGTCCCGACGGTGACTCCCCGGGTCCGGGCCCCGAACTCAGGTGGGAGCGGTCGGGCGACCACGGGGTGTTTCCCCATGTCTTCGGCCCGATACCCCTGGCGGCGGTGGTCGCCGACCACCGGTGGAACACCGGGCGGGAACTTCCCGCCCCTCTGGGCACCACCACATGACCATCGACGTGGAGACCGAGTCCGGCCGATGAACCCCCCAACCGAACCAGGGCACCACCACATGACCATCGACGTGGAGGCGGCACGGGCGGAGACTCCGGGTTGCCGCAGTGTCATCCACCTGGACAACGCCGGCTCGTCGCTGCCCACCGCGGCGGTGGTGGGGGCGGTGAAGGACCACCTCGACCTCGAGGCGCGGATAGGCGGCTACGCGGCAGCGACCGAGGCGGCCGACAGGATCGACGGGGTCTACACCTCCACCGCCACGATGCTGGGCTGCTCCCCGGGGGAACTGGCGTTCGCGGAGTCGGCCACCCGGGCCTGGTGGGCGGCGTTCGAATCGATTCCTCTCGGGCCGGGCGACCGGGTGCTCACGACCCACTCGGAGTACATCTCCAACATGTTCGGGCTCCTGCGGGCCCGCGAGCTGCGCGGTATCGAGATCGAGGTCGTGCCCGACGAGCCCTCGGGACAGGTCTCCGTGGACGCCCTGACCGGGATGCTCGACGAGAGGGTGAAGCTGGTCTGTGTGACCCATGTCCCCACCAGCGGGGGGCTGGTGCAGCCCGCCGCCAGGATCGGCGAGGTACTCGCCGACACCGACGCCGTCTACCTGCTCGACGCCTGTCAGTCCGCCGGCCAGATGGCCCTGGACGTCACCGAGCTGGGCTGCGACATGATGTCGTGGACCGGGCGGAAGTACCTGCGGGGCCCCCGGGGCACCGGAATGCTCTACGTGAGATCCGGCCTGCTCGACGAGCTGCTCCCTCCCCTCACGATGGACGGTGTGGGAGCCCGTTGGACCGGCCCCATGGACTACCACCCGGTGCACTCCGCCCGTCGCTACGAGACGTTCGAGACCGGGTACGCGGCCAAGATCGGACTGGGGGTCGCCACCGGCAAGGCCGTCGAGCTGGGACTCGACGCCATCGAGACGGCGGTGAAGTCGCTGGCGGAGGGACTCCGGTCCTCCCTCGAAGGCATCGAAGGCGTGGAGGTACGTGATCTGGGCGTCGAGCGATCGGGCATCGTGACGTTCACGGTCGAGGGTCACGAGGTCGACGAGATCGTTCCCTGGCTGAGATCACACGGCGTCAACACCACGGCCAGCCGGGCCCCCAGCTCGCGCCTGGACCTGGGGCTGCGCGACATCCCCGCCGTGGTCAGGGCCTCGGTCCACTACTACAACGACGCCACCGACCTCGACCGGCTGCTCGAACTGGTCGCCGACCTCGCCGGACGGCCCGGCACCACCCCGTGAGCGGGCCGGTATTCGAGATCGACCATCCCGAGGAGCTGGAACGGGCCCTGGCGGCCGGCACCGACCTGTGCGGCGCCGTGTTCCAGTCGCTGGACCTTCGTCCCTGGTCGTCGGAGCTGGCCCGACGGCCCCTCCGGGGGGCGGTGTTCCTCGGGTGTGAGATGGACCCCCGTCTGCTCGACCACGCCCACCGGGAGGAGGCGCTGATCTTCCCCCGCTTCGAGGGTCTCCCCTACAACCCCTACCGCAACACGCTCTACAGCCCCGAGGAGCTCTACGCCGGCTTCGTTCCGGGGGATCCCGGGACCTGGACCGACAGCCTCGACAACCGGATCTACCGACAGTGGCACGACACCGGCGGCGACACCGGCGCCGACATCCTCCAGACCCTCGCCCGTCGTATCCACGACCACGCCATCACCGATGCCCTCCACGAACTCATCGCGGGTCGAAAGGTCGTGGCCGTGATGGGCGGTCACTCCCTGGGCCGGGACTCCGCTGAGTACGCGACCGTCGCCCGTCTGGGTCGTGCCCTCGCCCGCCTGGATCGACTGACCGCCACCGGAGGAGGCCCCGGCGCCATGGAAGCGGCCCACCTGGGGGCCTTCCTGGCGCCACAGGACGACGATGCCCTCCCCGAGGCCCTGGAGATGCTGGCCCCGGTGCCCCGTTTCGACTCCCCCGGCCCGTGGCTGGATTCGGCCTGGCGGGTACGGCAGAGGTTCGGCTCCCCCGCCACCACCGGATCCGGCCGGGCCGGACTCGGCATTCCCACCTGGCTCTACGGGCACGAACCACCCAACGTCTTCGCCTCCCACATCGCCAAGTACTTCGCCAACAGTGTCCGGGAGGACGGGCTGCTGGCCATCGCCACCTTCGGCGTGGTCTTCACCCCCGGGAGCGCCGGCACGGTCCAGGAGATATTTCAGGACGTCACCCAGAACCACTACGAGGTGACCGGCCCGCCGAGCCCGATGGTGTTCCTAGGCCGGCGGTTCTGGACCGAGGAACTGCCGGTGAGGACCCTGTTGGACGCCATCGGCGGCAAGCGCGACTGGCTGGACCTGGTGCACTTCACCGATGATGTCGACGAGGCGGCCGCGATCCTGGGCGCCTACTCCAGGTAGGGAGAGCCGGGCGATGAGCGAGGACGAACGCAACCGCTGGGACCGCCGGTGGGCCGAACGGGAACCGTCGGAGCCCCGCCCACCCGAGGCGGCCAAGGGGAACCTGGATCTGCTGCCGGTCTCGGGCCGGGCCCTCGATGTCGCCTGCGGGCAGGGGGCCCAGGCCGTGTGGCTGGCCCTGAGAGGTCTCGAGGTGGTGGCGGTCGACATATCCCCCCGGGCCCTGGCCGCGGCCCGGGCCCTGGCCGAACGTCACGGGGTGGCCGACCGGGTGACGTTCAGAGAACACGACCTGGACACCGGCCCACCGCCCCTCGCCCATGACCTGGACACCGGCCCACCACCCGAGAACCCCGACCTGGACACCGACCCACCACCCCTCGCCCATGACCTGGATCTGGTCGTGTGCCAGAGGTTCCTCCACCGGGGGTTTCTCTCCGAGCTCACCGACCGTCTGAAGCCCGGAGGTCTGGCCGCCGTCAGCGTGCTCAGCGATGTTGGCGCCCCCGCCTCCGCCGTGGGCAGCGTCCATCGGGTCCGTCCCGGCGAACTGGCCGGTCTGTTGGCGGGCCTGGAGATCCTGGATTCCGGCGAAGGTGACGGTGTGGCCTGGGCCCTGGCCCGGCGACCCTGACCTCGGCGGTACCTCACCCCTCTCTCCTCCACCGCGAACCGCCGAGCAGACCGCCGTCCGGCGCCGATTCCGTCCTCGGCTCCACGATGGGTCAGGATGGCGGGAACCGGAACACACCTGGGGGAGACAGATGACCGAGACTCATGGCCTCGAACCACGACTCGTAGGACCCGAATCGCACCGGGGAACCCGGCCATGACCACCGGAGGATCGAGCGGCGTCGAACGGCGCTTCGTGGGTCTGGATTCACCGGTGCTGGGCCGGGCCGGGGCCGGAGGCCATCCGTGCCAGGGCCTCTACCACCACCCCGAGGGCGTTCGCCCCCGGACAGCCTTCATCGCCACCCACTACAACATCGACTTCTCCGAGCACTACCTCGCCGACTACCTGGCCGCCCGCGGGTTCGGCTTCCTCGGGTGGAACACCCGGTTCCGGGGGAACGAGCAGCACTTCCTGCTCGACCACGCCCTGGCCGAGATAGGGGTCGGTGTCCGCTGGCTCAAGGAGGAGGCCGGGGTGGAGAACGTGGTGATCCTCGGCAACTCCGGCGGGGGATCGCTCATGGGCGCCTACCAGTCCCAGGCGGTGGAGCCCAACGTCATGCCCACCCACGACCACCAGCCGGTACCGGGGATCGACGAGTTGATCCCCGGCGACCTGTTCGTGTTCGTCGCCGCCCATCCCGGCCGACCGGAGATAATCACGAACTGGATGGATCCTTCCGTGACCGACGAGAACGATCCCCTGTCGGTCGATCCCGAGCTGGACATGTACCTGCCCGGACGGCCGGTGCCCTTCCCGCCCGAGTTCGTCGCCGAGTACCGCCAGGCCCAGAGGGACCGCAACGAACGCATCACCGTGTGGGTCCATTCCGAGCTGGTCCGGCTCCGCGAACAGGGTGTCCACGACCGCCTCTTCGTCGTGCCCCGCCTGTGGGCCGACCTCAGATTCGTGGACCCGACGATCGACCCCAACGGCCGGACGGTTCCGGGCTGCTATCTCGGCGATCCCCGGCGGGCGAACTACGGCGTCTTCGGGGTGGGTCTGGTGAACACCCTGAGGACCTGGCTCTCGATGTGGTCGCTCGACGAGTCGCAGTGCCAGGCCGCACCCCATCTGGCCCGGATCCACGTCCCGACCCTGCTCATCAACGCCTCGGACGACAGCGCGGTGTTCCCCTCCGACGCCCGCGCCATCGTCGAGGGGGTGGCCGCCGACGACAAGTCTCTGGTCACGATCGAAGGCGACCACTACTTCCGGGAACGGGCCGGTGCCCGTGACGAGGTGGCCAACACCATCGCCGCCTGGGTGACCGAGAGGCTCTGACCCCGTCCGGGCGCAGGGCGCTCAGGCCAGGAACCTCTCCACCACCGCGGCCACACCGTCCTCGTCGTTGGTGAGGGTGACCTCGTGGGCCCCCTCCCTGATCTCGGGATCACCGTTGGCCATGGCCACCGACCATCCGGCCCACCGGAGCATCTCGGTGTCGTTGTGCCCGTCGCCGAAGGCCACCACCTCGGAGGCGTCGAACCCGTGGTCGCGGGCCAACCGGTCGAGGGCCGAGGCCTTGGACACCCCGACGGGCCCCAGCTCGGCGAACGGCAGACCGGCATGGGCCGATTCCACCCCCTCGGGCATGATCTCGCCCAGGGCCGCCACGAACTCGTGGAGGTCGTGCCCGGCGCTGTGGGCGAGGACCTTGAGGACATCTCCGGCGACGTGCTCCATGGCGTCGACCACCGTCGGGGTCTCCGATCTCAACGGCAGCAGGGCGGCGACGCCGGCCTCCAGGTGGTGGGAGTCGTCGGAGTGCTCGACGCCGAGACTCACCTCCGGTGCGAACTCCCGGGCCGCCAGCCCCGCCGTCCGGGCCAGTTCGGGGTCGAGCGAGCGGGTGTGGATCACCCGGCCGTCGTCGGGGAGGTAGGTCTGGGCGCCGTTGTGACAGACCACGTAGGAGATGAACTCCAGGTCGTCGGTGATCCACCGGGCCATGGGCCGGGGACGACCGGTGGCGGCGACGACCAGCACACCGGAACGGTGGGCCCGGCCCATGATCTCCCGGGTGCGCTCCGACACCCGACCCGAGGAGTTCAGCAGGGTGCCGTCCAGATCGACGGCGACCATCGAGACCCGTGAGAGCAACGTGGCCGCCCTCAGAGGAACCGCCGAAGGAGCTTTTCCTTCAGGGTGTTGTACGGCGGGTACAGGAGTCTGACGTCGGGCTTGAACGGCCGGATCATGATCGAACGGTGGTGGCTGAACTCGTCGAATCCGGCCCTTCCGTGGTACGAACCCATCCCGCTGGGACCGACCCCACCGAAGGGGAGACCCGACGGGGCGACGTGGAGCAGGGTGTGGTTGACACAGGCTCCGCCGCTGATGGTGGAGCCCAGAACCCGATCGCGGATGGCCTCGCGGGCGGTGAACACGTAGAGAGCCAGGGGCCGCTCCCGCGAGTTCACGAAGGCGATCGCCTCGTCGACGTCCTCCACGCCGAGCACCGGCAGGATCGGACCGAATATCTCCTCGGTCATCAGGGGCGAGTCGGGATCGGGGTCGACCACGATCGTGGGGGCGAGGTAGCGCTCCCCGGGATCCACCTTCCCCCCGGTGACGACCCGACCCGAGCCCTCCCCGGCCAGCAGCGAGGTGAGGCGGGCGAGGTGCCGCTCGTTCACCACTCGGGCGTAGGACCCCGAGGACTCGGGATCCCGCCCGTAGAAGGATCCGATCTCACGAACCATGCGGTCGAGGAGTTCGTCCCGGACGGTGTTCTCGACCAGGACGTAGTCGGGGGCGATACATGTCTGTCCGGCGTTGAGGAACTTCCCCCACACGATGCGCCGGGCGGTGATCCTGAGATCGGCCGAACGGTCGACCACCACCGGGCTCTTGCCCCCGAGCTCGAGGGTGACGGGCGTCAGATGCTCGGCCGCCGCCCTCATCACCACCTTTCCGACCGCCGTCGACCCGGTGAAGAAGATGTGGTCGAATCGCTGCCGGAGCAGGGCGGTGGTCTCCGGTACACCGCCCTCGACCACCCTCACGGCATCGGGGTCGATGTAGGAGGACAACCTCCCGGCCAGGACGGCCGCGGTGGCCGGGGCCAGCTCGCTGGGCTTCACCACGACGGCGTTCCCGGCGGCCAGAGCGGCGGCCAGGGGCTCGATCACCAGTTGGACGGGATAGTTCCAGGGGGCGATCACCAGGGCCACACCCTTGGGCTGGGGATCCACCCGTCCCCGACCGGGGCGGAAGGCGACAGGGAGCCTCACCCGGCGGGGTCGGGCCCAGGACCTGAACTGCCCCGCCAGGTACTCCACCTCACCCCGGGTCGTTCCGATGTCGGCGGCCCACGCCTCGGCCCGGGGCTTGGCCATGTCGACGGCCATGGCCTCGAGCAGAGCCTCCTCCTCGGTGTCGAGGAATCGGATCAGCCCCTCGAGCTGGGCCTGACGCCAGTCGAGGTCGCGGGTACGTCCGCTGTCGAAGACGGCCCGCACCGAGGCCACCAGCTCGGCGGCCTGATCGGGCCCGAAGGTTCCGGCCTGCGACGGGTCCGAGGATTCGGCGGAGGACTGGGTGGGTGTCATCGGTCCCACCCTATCCAGAGCCACGCTGCGGCCCCGCCGGACCCGACGGCGTCTCAGCCTCGGCGCAGTCTTCGACCCGACACCGAATTCGACCCAGCCCCGACTTCGACCCGACACCGACTTCGACCCGGCCCCGTCTTCGACCCGACGCCGAATTCGACCCGACACCGAATTCGACCCGGCCCCGACTTCGACCCGGCGTCCTTCCGGTCAGAGCCCGGCCAGACCGTTCGCGGTCACGATCGAACCCACCCAGCCCGAACCGCTCCACTGGGTCATGAATATCGAACCCGAGCACACGGCGGGGAAACTGGGGCTCTGTCCGCACTTCTGGGTGCCCACCCCCAGCAGCGAGGGTGACGTCGTGTCCTCGGCCCCTACCAGGGCCCCCGCCGACCCTCCCCGGGCGATGGCGTCGGCCGTGGAGGTGAGGCTCACATAGCCCATCAGGGCCCACTCGTCGTCGGCCCGGGCGGGGTCCATGGCGGCGATCGCCCCCGAGACCGTGTCGTAGGTCTCCTGTTCGGAGGGGGACCCCAGCCCCAGCACCGCCCTGGTCCAGATCTCGTTCTGGAACCAGGCGTCGGCGGCGGCGGGGCCCCGGGAGTCCAGAACGGACGGTGCCGCGCATCCGTGGACGTAGTAGGTCGGTGCCACCACACCGGCGGTGAACAGGGTGTCGATGACCCCGCCGCAGCTGGCGGGACCGGTCACCACCACCCACGCCTCGGGTCCGGAGTCGATCGCCGTGGCCAACAGGGCCGTGGGATCGGTGGTGCCGGGTGGTACGGCCACGGTCGTGATGGAGACGCCGTACTGGGAGAGAACCGGCTCCATCAGCGACTGGACCTCGTTGAACCCGTCGGGGGTGTCATCGTGGACGATGGTCACGTCGAGGTGCCCCTCGTCCACCACCAGCTGGGCCAGTCCGCTGAGGGCGGTGATCGGACCTCCGAGGGTCAGGGCCGTCTGATCGGCGCCACCGTCGGAAAGGCTCTCGGCCACTCCTCCGACCACGGCGATCCCCGCCTGCCGCAGCACGTCCCGGACCGCTTCGCCCTGGCCTCCCGGCCCCTCGACCACCGCCTCGACACCGACATCGCGCAACATGCGGGCGCAGTCCCCCGCCGAGGATGCGTCGAGATAGGCGCAGACGGTGAGGCGAACGGTTCTGCCACCGGCTCCCCCGGTTCCGTTGACCCGACCGACGGCAGCCTGCACCCCGGTGGTGAAGGCGTCGCCGGAGGGATCTCCCGAGGCGACGACCAGACCCACATCGACCGGAGGGGGTGGAGCCTGGGTGGTCGTCGTCTGATTGGGGGCCAGGGTGGTGGTCGTGCTCGGCTGGGTGGGGTAGGTCACCACCACACTGGTGGACGTGGTCGAGCTGGTGGTCGGAGCCACCGTGGTGGTCGGAGCCGAAGTTGCCACCGGCACGGGGACGGTCGTGGTGGTCTCGGTGGAGGGATCACGGGTCGGAACCACGACATCGCTGAGACCCCCTGCGCCTGCGACCCCCGCGTCGGCCGGACCGGACCCTTGCCCCACGGTGTCGGGAACCACGGCGCTGCCGCCACCGTCGGTCGTCGTGGTGACCATGACCAGGTCGACCTCACGGGGTCCGGCGTCGGCGCTGCTGGTACAGGCCGAAGCGAGGAGAGCCACCGCAGCGAACAGGGCCAGGAAACCAACCCGCGGAATGCCCCCCGTCGGGCCCGACTCGACCCCGTGTCGCCGGGACCGGAAACCAACCCGCGGAAGGCCCCCCGTCGGGCCCGACTCGACCCCGTATCGCCGGGACCGGAGCTGCTGGTTGTCGTACTGGGCTTTCACTGGGTGGGTCCTCCGACCGGGCCGGTCCGGGATTCCTCGACGGTTCGGGGGTGTGGGCGTCGGCGACGAATCACCCCGACCCGATGGTCCTCTACCCATCGGCCCGCTCCCGGCGAAGTTTCGGCAAACCCCTGCCGCCCGGCGAATTCGGCGTTCATCACCGGTCGTGAGGGGAAATGGTTGCGCCCGACTCCCGGGCAGGCCAGACTTCCCCGGTATCGAACAGGACAAGTGTCTATTGTCACTGGACAAAACCGGTGACGACCGCAGATCCTGCTTCGGCCAACCAATCCGTCGACGATCTCGCCGTTGCCCCCGACCGCGACCGGCAGGGCGGAGAACCGCTCTCCCCCTCCGGCCCGGGACCTACCGGACAGGCCTGCATTGCCCTCAGAATTCCGAATCAACCACGAGCAGCTAAACCCCGACCCGAAGGGCCCGGTCGGCGCGGTTCCCGACGACGGACGACGACTCCTCACCCTGATCGTGGACGCCGTCGAGTACCCCAACGCCCAGGGAGTGGCCGCCGCGGTGGGTCGGTTGATCTCCTCCGGTGAGCTGGCCGAGGGTCAGCGGCTCCCGACGGTGCGGGCCATAGCCCGGGAGCTGGCCGTGAGTCCCACCACGATCAGTGACGCCTGGCAGATCCTGGGGCGGGGACGGGCCATCGACACCCGGGGACGCCAGGGAACCTTCGTGGGAAACCACGAGGGGGTCCGGCGGAGGCAGCGGTTCTGGCAGATCTACCCCTCCGAGCTCGACACCGGACTCGACCTCAGCGAGGGGGTTCCCGACCCCGAACTGCTGCCCTCGCTGGGGCCGATCCTGGCCGGGTTCAGCGACCAGCCCTTCACCAGCAGCTACCTCGACGATCCGGTGCTGCCCCCGCTGAGGGAACTGCTGCAGGGCCGTTGGCCCTTCCCCGCGGAGGCCATGACCGTGGTCAACGGGGCTCTCGACGCCCTGGACCGAATCTGCGCCACCAGCCTCAGGGTGGGAGACCGCGTCGTGGTGGAGGACCCCGGCTTCCCACCCCTGTTCGACCTGTTGGAGGCCCACGGCATCGAACCCGTGGGGGTCCGGATGGATGCCGAGGGAATCAGACCCGACGACCTCGAGCGGGCCGTGGAGCGCCGGGTCCAGGCGGTGTTCCTCCAACCCCGGTCCCACAACCCCACCGGCGTCGACATGTCGTCCCGCCGTCGGGACGAGCTGGCCTCGATCCTGGCGGGAACCGGAATACTCGTGGTCGAGGACGACCACAGCGGGGATCTGTCGATCGGCGAGCCGATCAGCCTCGGAGAGCCGCTGGCCGACACGACGGTCCGCATTCAGAGCTTCTCCAAGTCCCACGGCCCCGACCTCCGTCTGGCGGCGGTGGGCGGGGCCCGCCAACCCATAGCCGAGCTGGTGACCCGGCGACGGCTGGGCAGCTCGTGGACCAGCCGTCTGCTCCAGCAGCTCCTCCTGGAGATGCTGAGGGACGAAGCCGTGGCCGCCGGAGTCACCCGGGCCGGTGAGACATACCGCCAACGCCGGCGCCTCGTCACCGAGGTACTGGATGAACACGGGATCCGCTACACGGGTTCCACCGGTCTGAATCTGTGGGTGGAGGTCGACGACGAACGCTCCGCCCTGGTCTCCCTGGCGGCTCAGGGGATCGGTGTGGCTCCCGGCTCACCGTTCCAACTCACCCGGTCCGACACGACCACCCGCCCCCACATAAGGGTCACCACCGGGGTACTCACCCAGAACCACCGGGAGATCGCCGCCCATCTGGTGCGGGCCGCCCGCCCCCTGCCCACCCGCACCGCCGTATGAAGCCGACGCCCGCCCACCCCGAGGCCGCCGTATGAAGCCGACGCCCGCCCACCCCGAGGCCGCCGTATGACCCCAACCCCCACCCACCCCGAGCCACCCCCCGGGGCGGGAGGCGCCGCCAACGAGAACCCAGCAGTAGCCAACTCCGAACCAGCACCAGAGGAAGCCCAATGAGAATCGGCGTAGTCACCGAGATCAAGAAGAACGAGAGAAGGGTGGCCCTCACCCCCACCGGTACCCGTGAGGCGGTGGCCCACGGCCACGAGGTCCTGGTCCAGAAAGGGGCGGGCGTCGGGTCCAACATCACCGACGACGCCTACGCCGCCGCCGGCGCCACCCTGGTCGACGAGGCCTCCGCGGTGATAACCGGCTGTGACCTGCTGGTCCATGTCAAGGAACCCCAGCCCGAGGAGATCGCTCTCCTGCGACCGGGACAGATCCTGTTCACCTACCTGCATCTGGCGGCCTATCCCGAGGTGGCCCGGGGCCTGATGGACCGCGGTGTCACCGCCATCGCCTACGAGACGGTCACCATGGCCGACGGCTCACTCCCCCTGCTGGCCCCCATGAGCTACATCGCCGGCCGGTTGGCGGTACAGGCCGGGGCCACCACCCTGGAGGCGCCCTACGGCGGCAAGGGGGTGCTGCTGGGCGGCTACCCGGGTGTTCCCGCGGCCAAGGTGACCGTCCTGGGTGCGGGTTCCGCCGGCATGAACGCCGTCGACGTCGCCATCGGCATGGGCGCCCGGGTCACCCTGTTGGATCTCGACCAGTCGAAGCTGGCCCACGCCGAGGAACGCTGGGGCACCAGGGTCACGACCCAGTTCTCATCCCTGGAGTCGGTCGAGGAGTGGGTGCTCTGGGCCGACCTGGTCGTGGGCGCGGTCCTCGTCGCCGGGAAGCGGGCGCCGGTGCTCGTCACCGCCGACCACGTCCGGGCGATGGAACCGGGAACGGTTCTGGTGGACATCTCCATCGACCAGGGTGGCTGCTTCGCCACCTCCCACGAAACCACCCACGCCGATCCCACCTACGTCGTCGACGGTGTCGTCCACTACGCCGTGGGCAACATCCCCGGGGCGGTACCGGCCACGTCCACCCGGGCCCTCACCAACGCCACCATGAGATACGTCGTGTCCCTGGCCGACGGGCTCCGTCCCGCCCTCGAGTCTCATCCCGAGCTGGTGCCGGGGGTGAACGTGGCCCACGGCAAGATCGTGAACCCCGCCGTGGCCGACTCCCTCGGTCTGGAGGCCGCTCCCCTCGACAGCGTCCTGGACTGACCACTCTGGCGCTCCCCACCAAGACGGGCGACCGGCACCACCGCCTCCGCTCAAGAGGCCATCCACTCGGACGACGTGACCGTACGAGGCCCCCGTTCCGGGCCCGGAGGGAGAGTCACGGTGACAACGGCAATGGCCACTGCACAGCGAGTGGAGTCCACAATCTCGGAGGATCCACCCGATCCGGCTCCGGTCGTGTTCGACGATCGGCGCGGCTCCGACGAAGCCGCCGCCTTCCCCGGTGCGATTCCCGAGGACCGGTACGGTGCCAGGCCCTCGCGGAGGTCCGCTCCTCTGGGCCTGATAGGGGAGCAGGCCCCATTGGCCACCGGGCCCCGCCCACCCGAGTTCATACCCCGGACCGCTTCGGTTCTGGCCGATGCCCTGGGAATCGAACGGCCGTCGGTGGTGCTGTCCCGGGAGTCCATGGACCGCGCCGGGGATCTCATCACCGGCCGACGGACCGAGGCGCCGGTGAGAACGACCCAGCCTTCGGGGCCGTCGATTCCCCCGCTGGGTCAGGTTCTGACCCGCCTGCGTCTCCGTCCCGTACCCGAACCACAGGCTCCCTCCCTGGATCGCGAGATCGTCACCGGAACCGTGGTGCACGGATACCGGGAAGCGGTCTGGATGGCGATACCGGGTGAGGCCGTCGAGGGTCGCTGGGTCACCACGAGCGATCTCGCCGCCTGGATGGTGGACTCCGACATGATCCTCGACGTCTGTCGGGGGCACGCCCGTGACGTGGCCGAGCCGTCCGTTTCCATAGTCCTCGACCCGGCCGGACGGCAGATACTGGTGCTCGAGAGCGACACTCCCGATGCGGTGGCACTGCTCCCCCATCTGGACCGCCACCTGCGCCTGGCCCCCGGGGCCGAGGCCCTGGCCGCGCTGGCCAACGATCATGTCATCGTGGCCCACACCTACGACGGAGTGCCCCCCGCCGACATGACCGGCCTCCTGTTGGATACCGCCGACCGCGAACACGCCCGGAGGCCCGGTATGGCGATACCGGCCCTCTACCGGTGGACCGACGCCGGTCCGGAACTGGTCACCGCCCGTCTCGACACCGCCGCCGGGCGCCTGATCGCCGACATGGCGACGGTGAAGTCCCCCACCTGACCCTCGGCCACATCGGGGTCCAACCGGCCCCGAGACCCGACCCACGGCACCCGACCCCCACACCAGACCCTCGGCCGCACCGGGGTCCAACCGGCCCCGCCGGATAGGCTGCGGGCATGCTGATAGTGGGTCTAACCGGTGGAATCGGCTCGGGAAAGACCTCCCTCGCCGAGGCCCTGGCCCGCCGTGGTGCCGTCGTCCTCGACGTCGACGGCCTGGGACGCCAGGTGATCGGCCACGGGGGCTCGGCCGTCGAAGCCGTGGTCGAGCGTTTCGGCGAGGAGGTCCGACATCCCGAGGGTGGGATAGATCGGAACGCCCTGGCCGGGATCGTCTTCCACGACGAGCAGGCCCTCTCCGACCTGACCGCCATCAGCCACCCCAGGATCAACCGGCTGCTCGACGAAGCCGTGGCTGCGATCGCCGACGACAGCATCGTGATCTACGACATGGCCGTCCTCGCCGAGAGCGAGCTGGGATGGTCGAACCGGTATCCCTATGAGATCGTGATCACCGTCGAGGCCCCTCCCGAGGTGCGCTTCGAGCGCCTCCGCCGGAGAGGGATGAGCCCCGAGGACGCCAGATCCCGGATGGAGTCGCAGGCCTCCGACGAGGAACGCCAGGCCGTGGCCAACTACATCGTGTCCAACCAGGGCGACCTCGCCGAGCTCGACCATGTGGCCGGTGAGGTCTGGTCCGAGCTGCAGAGGTTGCACGACCAGAAACGCCGCCCCCTCGGATGACCCCCACGGGTCCGAACCCGGGACACCCCACGGAGTTCTAGCTTGGTTAACGTGTCCCCCTCCGCCCTCGTGGCCGCTCCTGTCCTGACGGCGGCCGTGCTTCTGGCCGCGTGTACCGGCGGCGGCTCGTCTCCGCCCTCGAGCAGCACCCCGACCAGCGTGACCACGACGGTACCCTCCACCACCACGACGGTCGCCCCGGTGACCGACGCCCTCCGAACACTGAGCACCGCCGTGGCCACGAGGGACGTGGAGGCACTGGCATCCGCCGAGACGGTCACCCGCCCGGGCAGCCCGGCCTCGGACTACCTGAAGTACCAGTCCGCCGTGCTGTCCGTGATCGGCGACCAGCCCTCGGGCCGGGTCGAGCCGGCGGGGCCCGGAAGTTTCCGGGTGTGCGACGTGTCGGGATCGACCACGACCTGCCGTGTCCTCTCCGACCCCGGGTTCGGACCCGACGGACTCCTGGAGGACTTCGCCATCGACGGGATCTCCGTCGACGGCAGGGTCACGTCCGACGGACCCGAGGTGGCCACCTCCGACGTGAGGATGCAGGCCGTGGCCGCCCTGCAGACCGTTCCCGCCGGTGATCTGGTGGTCGTCGTCGCCGTACGGAACCTCAGGGGCACGGCGATCCTGGTGAATGCCTTCGCCGCCGTCTACCGCTCGCCGACCGGCGACCGGGTCGAGGTGCGCTCCACCGCCGGAGACGACCGGGTGGATCCCGGGGGCGAGACCCGGATGCTCGTCGTGGTCCCGAACTCCCCCGTCGGGGGGATCCTCGAGGTTCCCGGGACTTCGGCCGAATTCGACGAACCGTTCCTGGTCCGGGTGCCCGTCGCCCCCTCCCCCTGATCCCCGCCCGCCGGTCGTGGGGACCCGGCTCATCCCAGCTCGGCCACATCCACCCCGGTGACGGTCCCGGTCTCAGGCGCAGGTTCCAGGCTGGTCAGTCTGGTGGTCACGTCCCGCCCGGGGAAGCGGTCCTGCAGGGCCTCGGTGAGCCGGCTCAGGCCCAGAGGATCACCGACCGCCGCCAGGTCGACCGTCACATCGTCGTCGGTCACGTGAGCCGCCACCAGGGAGACCGAGGTACGCGGGCCGATCCAGTCGGCGGTGATCTGGGCCACCTCCTCCTCGGGGGACAGACGACCGCTGTTGACATCGAGACTCGGAATCCATCTGACCGACACCGACACCGGTTGCCCCAGGATCTCACCGAGTCTCCCGGTCAGGCCCTCGGTGGGAATCGGCGCCTCGGGCCCGAC
>DRKF01000057.1 GCA_011051915.1 Acidimicrobiales bacterium
ACTGACGGACTCCCTCACCGGTGATGCGGTACCAACCGGTGGGTTCACACGACCTGTCGGCCTCTCCCCCCGGGGCGCGCCGGTCGAGGTCACATACGACCTCGAGGCCGTGGACTCGGTTCTCGGAGGGGCGTTCCCCGCCGTCGGGGGGCTGAGACGGTACGAAGCCCTGCTGCCGGTGGGGGGACTACCGCCCGCCTTCGTCGGCGATGTCGGTGGCACCCCCGTGATTCCGGCCCCGGCCCTGTCGGAGGAGCTGGAGGTCGACCTGGCCATGAAGGTCGAGGCGGGCAATCCCACCGGCAGCTTCAAGGACCGGGGGCTGGCCGTGGGCCTGGCCCTGGGGGTGGCCTCGGGGGCGGCGAGGTTCTGTCTGCCGACCCAGGGGAACGCCGGCGTGGCGGCGGCCCTGTTCTCGTCCCGCCTCGGCCTCCCTCCCGCGGTGGTCTACATGCCCCGGGGATACGAGGGTGGCGTCTACCACCGGGCCTGCGCTCTCTACGGGGGCGAGGTGCACTTCTCCGGTCCCAACATCGCCGCCGCCGGGAAAGCCATGAGGGACGAGCTGGCCGGGCCGCTGTCCGAGGGACGCTATGTCGACGTGTCGACCTTCTTCGAGCCCGGTCGCCTGGAGGGCAAGAAGACCATGGGCCTCGAGATCTGGGAGGAGTACGGGGAGGCCCTGCCACAGTGGATCCTCTATCCCACCGGCGGGGGCACGGGCCTCGTCGGTATCTGGAAGGCCTTCACCGAACTGAGGGAGATGGGCTGGATGGGTCCGGAGGTGCAGCGGCCCCGGATGGTGGCGGTCCAGTCGGAGAACTGCGCTCCGGTGGTGAGGTCCTTCGAGGCGGGACTCGACCACGTCGAGCCGGTCGTGTCCCAGGGCACGGTCGCCGACGGTCTGGACGTGCCGGGGGCGATCATGGGACACGCCATGCTGCGGGTGCTTCGCGAGTCCGGCGGAACGGCGGCGGCCGTGGCCGAGGCCGACATCTCCGCCGCCTACGCCGACCTGGGGCGTACCGGTACTCCGGGCGGTTACGAGACCGCTGCCCTGCTCGCCGCTCTGAGAAACCTCCGCCGTGAGGGCGTGGTGGCCCGCGGGGAATCGGTTCTGCTGATCGCCACATCGGGACCCGCCGTGGGTCTCAGCCACGCCGTGGCGACCGCCGGCCCCGTACCCGGCCGCTGAGGCGGTCCAGGCGTCGGACCGGTCCGGGGAACTCCGCTTTTCGGCCCCGGGGTGATGGCCCGCTAGGTTCACATCGTGCGTCTGGCCGTACTGGTTTCGGGAACCGGATCGATCCTGGACTCCATGCTGGAGCGCGGTATCGAGGTGTCACTCGTCCTGGCCGACCGGCCGTGCCCCGCCCTGCAGAGGGTCGAGGGTCGGGTGGGAGCCACCGAGTTGCTGGAGCGCAGCGACTGGGGCCGGAGTTTCGATCGGGACGCGTACACAGACGGGTTGGTGGCGCGGCTCGCCGACCACGGAATCGGCCTGGTGGCCATGGCCGGCTTCGGTACGGTTCTGGGCCCGGCTCTGTTCGACCGGTTCCCCGGGAGGGTGCTCAACACCCATCCGGCCCTGCTGCCGTCGTTCCCGGGATGGCACGCCGTCGGCCAGGCCCTGGAGGCCGGGGTGAAGGTGACGGGGTGCACGGTTCACATCGCCACGGCGGAGGTGGACTCGGGCCCGATACTGGCCCAGGAGGCGGTGGAGGTGAGGCCCGGGGACACCGAGGAATCACTTCACGAGAGGATCAAGGCCGTGGAGCGGCAGTTGTACCCGGCGACCCTCGCCGCGTTCATCGACGAACTCGAAGCCGGCGGAGCACCGGCCATGGGAGAGACCGAATGAGAGCCCTGATATCGGTGTACGACAAGACCGGCGTGGTCGATCTCGCCCGTGGCCTGGTGGATCGGGGATGGGAGATCGTCTCCTCGGGGGGAACGGCCCGGGCCCTGACCGAAGCGGGGATACCGGTGACGGAGGTGGAGGATCTGACCGGCTCCCCCGAGATGCTCGACGGTCGGGTCAAGACCCTCCATCCCGCGGTCCACGGTGGGATCCTGGCGGACCGCTCCAAGCCCGAACACATGGAGCGGCTGGCCGAGCTGGGAATCGGGGCCATCGACATGGTGGTGGGCAACCTCTACCCGTTCGGGACCGATCCCTCGGTCGAGATGATCGACATCGGCGGGCCCACGATGGTCAGGGCCGCGGCCAAGAACCACGACTCGGTGGCGGTGGTGGTGGATCCCGCCCGCTATCCCGAGGTGCTCGCCCTTCTCGACGAGTCCGGCGGCATCCCGCTCGCCGTCCGCCGCCGTCTGGCCCGGGAGGCCTTCGCCCACACCGCCGCCTACGACGCGGCGATAGTCGCCTGGCTCGACGACCTCAGTGGCGAGGGGGACCTGCCCGAGAGTCTCCACCCGTCCCTGGAGAAGGCCGAGGACCTGCGCTACGGGGAGAATCCCCATCAGGTGGGTGCCCGCTACCGCGACATTCACTCCCGCTCCTGGTGGGACCGTTCCGTTCAGCACGGTGGCAGGAGGTTGTCGTATCTGAACGTCTTCGACACCGAGGCGGCGTGGCAGCTCGTGAACTCCATGGGCCCGGACCCCACCGTCGCCGTGATCAAGCACGCCAACCCCTGTGGGGTGGCCGCCGACACCGACATCACCGAGGCCTACCGCGCCGCCCATTCCTGTGACCCCGTGTCGGCCTTCGGCGGAATCGTGGCCGTCAACCGTGTCGTACCCCTGTCGCTGGCCGAGGCCCTGGCCCCCGTGTTCACCGAGGTGATCATCGCG
>DRKF01000058.1 GCA_011051915.1 Acidimicrobiales bacterium
ACGGCCCGGAACTCGGGGTCCCACGTCCACATGAACATGTCGCCGAACAGCCGGCCGGGGTTGCCGGGCGGTGTCGACTCCATGACCAGAGGTCCGGGGTGGGCCATGTCGTGTTCGACCGCGGCGCGGATCCGTTCCACCCATGCGGTGTCGACGATCCCGGGGAGGTGCACCACGCCCTTGTCCCGGTAGAAGGCGATCTCGTCGTCGGTGATCTCGCGGCAGGTCTGTGTATCGGTCCCCATGTTGACAACGATTACATTGGGAAGTTGACGATGTCAACACCAAGGCCGATGATGAGGCCATGGCAACGACCGCCTACCACCACGGAGATCTCCGCCGGGCGCTCGTGGCCGAAGCCCGCGGTTTGCTGGCCGAGGCCGGGGTTCAGGGCATGTCCCTGCGCGAGGTGGCCCGCCGGGCCGGGGTCTCCCAGACCGCTCCCTACCGCCACTTCGAGGACCGGGGAGCCCTGCTGGAGGCGGTGGCGGCCGAGGGGTTCGGCTCCCTGGCCAGGTACACGGCCGAGCGGGCGGCCGGGGGTCGCAGCGCCCGCTCGCGGTTGAGACGGGGGTCGCTGGCGTACGTCGAGTTCGCCATGTCCAACCCGGATCTGTTCCGGCTCATGTTCTCGGGCCCGGAGTTCCACGAATCGGCCGAGGCCCGTGCCTCCTACCGTGCCTGGGTGGAGCTGATCACCGACGCCCAGGCCTCCGGTGACCTGGCGGGCGGCTCCACCGGGCGGAAGGCCCGGTCCCTGTGGTCGTTGATACACGGGGTGGCCGACCTGGCCGTGAACGGTCATCTGGCCGACGAGGAGTGGCCCCGCCTGGCCGGTGCAGCCGTCGACACGATGTTGACTGGAATGGGGTTGACCGGAATGGGAGCCTGAGGCGATGACAGGTGGCGACGCAGATCCGGGTGGAAACGGTGTTCTGCCTCCCGAGGGCACCGGGCTGTCGCCCGGACCCGGCCCGGCGCGGGATCGCCTCGAATACCTGCCGGTGATCCTGGCCCTGGTCCTGATGGCCGTACTGGCCGTACTGATCTTCCCCCTGGACACCAGAGGGCAGTCGGGTTCCGATTCCTCGGCGAATTCCTCGGCGACCACTCGGACGGGGGAGGAGTCCGGGCCGCTGCTCGACGGTCCCTCGGCCGGAGTCGGTGCGGTCGTGGCGGTGGCCTCCATTCTCCTGGTCCCCGTGGTCCTGGCCGGATTCCCCCTGGCGGCCGGCCGGAACCGGAGGAAGGCCTGGCTGGTGTCGGCGGCCCTGCTGACGCTGTTCGCGGTCATCTTCCTGTTCGCCGCCGTGGGCCTGTTCGTGCTGCCGGCCGCGGCCGCCGCCTGGTTCGTCTGGCGGCGTAGCCCTCCCGATCCCTAGACCGCGGCCGCAGCGCAGCCGGCTCACTCGGCACGAGGCGCCCGAGCCCACCTAGCATCGGCCCATGATCGAGCCATACAACGCAGTCGGCCTCATCCCCACCATGTGGGGGATATCCGAACGGGCCGACATCATGCGAAACATCGAGCATCAGGCCCACATGGTCAAGGCGGCCGCCTGGCTGGCCAGCCTGGACCTGCCGGTGAAGCTGATCGCATTCCCCGAGGGGGCGCTGCAGGGCTTCAACGACGAGGTTCTGGACCTCGACCACGTCGAATACGCCAACACCTGCGCCATCGACATTCCCGGTCCCGAGACCGACGCCCTGGGTGAGATCGCCCGGGAGTACGGGGTGTTCATCATGGCCCAGGCCAAGGCCCGCCACCCCGACTGGGAGGACCGGTTCTTCAACGTCGGGTTCATCCTGGACCCCCAGGGTGAGGTGATCCTCCAGCACTACAAGAGTTCACCGCTGTTCCCCGTCGAGCACTCCATGTGCCCCCACGACGTGTACGACTGGTGGATAGAGAAGTACGGCCGC
Source organism: Acidimicrobiales bacterium (assembly GCA_011051915.1). Classification (GTDB taxonomy): domain Bacteria; phylum Actinomycetota; class Acidimicrobiia; order Acidimicrobiales; family Poriferisodalaceae; genus DRKF01. Next base: position 1,924 of record DRKF01000058.1, read on the forward strand.
AACCTCGACGCCTTCTGGCCCGTGGTCGACACCGAGATCGGACGTCTCGGAATCATGATGGCCAACGAGGGGTCGTATCCCGAGAACGCCAGGGCCCTGGCCCTCAACGGGGCCGAGGTCGTCTACCGGGCCTCCTACCCCCACCCCGGGGCCTCCAACGACTACTTCGAGATCCAGACCCGGGCCCGGGCCCTCGACAACAACATGTACCTGATCGCACCCAACGTGGGTACCTACTACCTGACCGCCGACAGCGAGGCCCCCATCGACACCTTCGGTGGGGGGTCGATGATCGTCGACTACCGCGGTCAGATCGTGGGCAAGCACGCCTACTCGGGGGTGTCGTCGTGGGTGTCGGGGCCGATCAACATCGAGGCCATGCGCCACCACCGGGCCAACTCCCCGTGGACCAACTGGATGAAGGACATCCGCACCGAGCTCTACCAGATGCTCTACGAGGAACCCATCTACCCGGCCAACCTCTACGCCGAGCGGGAGCCCATGAAGCACGCCGAGTACGCCGAGAAGGTCACGGCCCGGCAGATCCGTCTGATGCAGGAGCGGGGCTGCTGGGTTCCGCCCGCCTCGGACTGACCACCCTTCGCCCGGGAACCGGGGCTGGCCCCGATGGGCCCCGACCTGGGAAACTGCGGTCATGGCCGAGTTCCGAGTTGTCCGCTCCACCCTGAAGTTCGACGAGATGGTCGAGTTCTACGGGGGGAAACTGGGACTGGCCGTCCACCGGTCGTGGGACGAGGGATCCCGGGGAATCCTCTTCGAGTGCAACGGAGCCCTGGTGGAGTTCCTCGAGTGCCGGCCCGACAGTCCGCCGGAGTACGTGGCCGGGGTGATGATCTCCGTGGAGACCGACGACGCCGGGGCCCTGCACGACCGCCTGGCCGGAGAGGGCGTGGCGGCCACCGACCCGCTGTCGGAGAAGCCCTGGGGCCATCTCAGCTTCACGATCCGCGATCCCGACGGGATGCCGATCACCTTCTTCCAGGTGCTGTGACACCGGTGTCCCCGCAGGGGACTCGGGGACCCGACGTCCCTCCTCCGGGCGAGGATCCCCCGGTCTGGCTGGACGAGCTGCAGCTCAAACCCGCCCCCTCGGGGAGACTGCACCACATGGGCCTGAGGCCTCTGGGTGCCGAACCCATCTTCGTGGCCGACGACCGGGCCGGCGCCGAACTGGCCCTCAGGGCCCACCTGTTCGACACCCGCCGGGCCGAGGTCCTGGCCGTACTGCCCGCCGGTGAGGAACCTGCGGTCGAACTCGCCGCCTTCGTCTCCGAGCACGTGGCCGGCGCCCTCGACACCGCTTTCCATCCCCTGGAGGCCGCCGCCCGCCTGGTGCAGGAGGATCTCACGATCGTGCGTCCGGCCCCCCAGGGTCACGTCCTGGTGGCCGGGGCGGTGTGCTTTCCCTCGGGCTGGTATCTCCGGGAGAAGCTGGGCCGGCCCCTGATGGGCGTGCACGATCCCATCGAGGGCTACGCCGAGGAGATCGGAGCCCGGGTGGAGAGGTTCTTCGAACGTCTCGAGCCCGACCGCCCGTTCCGGCGCCGGAACTGGTTCCTGTACGACGATCCCTCCCTGTTCCAACCCTGGGATCCCACCAACGAGGTCGTGGTCACAGCGGCCAACGCCGGGCAGAGGGTGTTCATCCGCAGTGAGCGCGAGGTGATGCTGCGGCTGTCCGGTACGGGGGCGATCGTGTTCACGATCAGGACCCAGCAGGTCCGGCTGGCGTCACTTCGGACCCGCCCGGATGTGGCCGCGGCGATGGCCTCCTACCTGAGGGAATCGCCCGAGGCCGTGCACCGTCTCAAAGGTGTAGCCCCCTATCTGGCGGAGGTACTGTCCGCCCTGGACGAGATGGCGGCCTGAACGGGTCGGGGGAGGCTCTCATGGCAGAAGGCGCGGCGGGTGCGGAAGGTGGCGGGGCGGACCGGCAGTGGCCGCACGACGCCACCGAGGCCACCCTGGCGGCCCAGGCCGAGGTGGCGGCGACCATGCCCGAGGACGACTCCGACTTCGCCCGGGTGGAGCGCGGCCTTCTGGCCCGGGCCGATTCCCTCACGATCACCGACGCCGGGGGCAAGATCGTCTGGGGCATGGAGGAGTACTCCTTCGAGGCCTCCGACGCTCCGGCCCCGCCCACCGTGAACCCCAGCCTGTGGCGTCAGGCCCGGCTGAACACGGCCCACGGCCTGTTCGAGGTGTGTGACGGCGTCTACCAGGTACGGGGCTACGACCTGGCCAACGTGTCGTTCGTGAGGGGCGCCACCGGCTGGCTGGTGATCGATCCCCTGATGTCCACCGAGACCGCCCGGGCCGCCCTCGACCTGATCGACGAGACCCTCGGGGAGAGGCCGGTCGTCGGGGTGATCTACACCCACAGCCACGTCGACCACTTCGCCGGGGTGCTCGGCGTGACCAGTCCCGAGGAGGTGGCCTCGGGCCGGGTGCAGGTGATCGCCCCGGCCGGCTTCATGACCGAGGTCGCCAGCGAGAACGTCATCGCCGGCAACGTGATGGTGCGGCGGGCCACCTACATGTACGGCGGAACACTGCCCCGTGGTCCCCGGGGACACGTCGACAGCGGTCTGGGCAAGGCCGGTTCCACCGGGGGCAAGGGTCTCATCGCCCCCACCCACGAGGTGCACGCCACGGGCGAGAAGCTGGAGATCGACGGGATCGAGATCGAGTTCCAGCTCACCCCGGGAACCGAGGCCCCGGCAGAGATGAACTTCTTCTTCCCCCAGTTCGGGGCCCTGTGCATGGCCGAGAACTGCTCGGCCCACCTCCACAACGTCCTGACCCCCAGAGGGGCCCAGGTCCGCGACGCCCTGGGCTGGTCCAAGTACATGGCCGAGGCCATGGACCTGTGGGTGGAGCGCACCGAGGTGCTCTTCGCCAGCCACCACTGGCCCCGCTGGGGTACCGAGATCCCGGACTTCCTGGCCAAGCAGAGGGACCTCTACCGCTACCTCCACGACCAGACCATGAGGCTGGCCAACCACGGGCTGACCCCCATCGAGATCGCCGAGGAGATCCAACTACCCGGGGAACTGGCGTGTGAGTACTTCTGCCGGGACTACTACGGCACCCTCAACCACAACGCCAAAGCGGTCTACCAGCGCTACATCGGCTGGTTCGACGGAAACCCGGCCAACCTGCATCCCCTGCCTCCCGTCGAGGCCGGTCGCCGTTACGTGGAGTACATGGGCGGGGCCGACGCCCTGCTGGAGCGGGCCCGGCGCAGTTTCGGGGAGGGTGACTACCGCTGGGTGGCCGAGGTGGTCAACCACCTGGTGTTCGCCGAGCCCGACAACCAGGCCGCCCGTGAGCTGCAGGCCGACACCCTCGAACAGCTCGGCTACCAGGCCGAGTCGGCGCCGTGGCGCGATTTCTACCTGACCGGCGCCCAGGAACTGCGGCACGGGGTGCCGTCCCGGCCCGGCCCCCACACCGGTGGGGCGGGCTACGTGGGTTCGATGACGGTGGACATGATGTTCGACTATCTGGCCGTGAGGTTGAACGGTCCCCGGGCCCAGGGCCGGAGACTCACGATCAACTGGGTGATCGAGGGAGTGGCCGGAGCCCCCGACGGGCGGGACCGTTGGGTCCTGGGGTTGGAGAACGCCGCCCTGCATTACCACCACGGTGACCTGGTGGAGGACGCCGACGCCACCGTCACCCTCGCCCGTCGGGTCCTCGAGGCGGTGTGGACCGGGAGGACCACCATCGACGACGCGGTGGCCTCGGGCCGGGTCGTCGTGGAGGGCCGGGCCGCCGCCCTGACCGAGCTGTTCGAGCTGTTCGACCGCTTCGACTTCTGGTTCCCGATCGTCACTCCCTGAGCGATTCCCGGAACTCGTGGCGGGCCCGAGCCAGATCGGCCAGGGGAGGAAGGTTCAGCCACCGGTCCTCATCGGCGAACCGGCACAGGGCGTCGACCGACGCCCCTTCGGAACCCGGATGGGTCTCGAACCACTCCTCCAGGGGAACGGAGGGGCGTTCGGTGAATCCCCCCGATTCGACGAGACGCCGCCCCTCGTCCCGGGACCAGTCGGCCCAGTTCAGCCAGAAACCGCCGGGAGGGCCCATGGCGGCCAGCAGCTCGGTGACGATCTCGTCGACCGCCATCTGGCCGGCCGAACGTCCTCGTAGCGGGACCGGGCCGGAGTTCATGATCGTGTGGCGGCCGAGGGCCAGCACCTTGTTCCCGGGATGCTCGAACCCGGCCAGGGTGTTGCCCATCCGGTTGTTGACCCGGCGGCACGTCTCGCACGCCAGCCAGCTCCAGCGGGTACCCGAGTTCACCAGGCCTCTCATGCAGAGCTTGCACATGTCGATGTGGGCGAGGATGTCGAGGCGGAACCCGGGGATGACCCAGCTCTCCTTCCAGGCGTCGTCGTGGGGTTGGCACTGGCAGCGGTGCTCCCGGCGACCGAGTGCGGGCCGGGGCCCTATAGCGTTGCTGTCGCAGAAGCCGGTCAGCCGCAGGCAGGTGGTGCACAGGGCCATTTCGGAAATGTCACCCGACATGGGGGTCTCCCTTCTCGGGGGCCCGCACCGGGGCGGACCCGCTCTTCCCCGTCCCGGACGGGACGGAGCCGGTCTTCCTCCGGAGGCACCGTGCGCGGGTGGCGCGGTTGCCGTGACGACCGGCCGGAGGGCCATGTGCCGTCAACTCTTGACCTGCCCCCGATCATAGGGCGTGGCTGTGACAGTGGTGACCGCGGGCTCAGCGGGATATGGAGTGTCTCCAGGAACCTGGTGGACAGCAGGGGTGGCTGTGACAGTGGTTACCGCGGGATCAGCGGGAGATGGGCACCAGACCGAAGCGGTCGGGATCGGCGGCGGCCCAGTCGACCGCCCACTTCTCGGGGGGATCGCCCAGCAGCTCACCGGGCTTGAGATACCGGTACAGCTCGGCGTAGCTGATGCTGGTGTGGGGGTCGAGGCGCCGCATCAGCATCGAAGGGTCCAACTCGTCGGGACAGCTCAGTCCCATCGAGGCGACCAGCCTCATGAGGGACTCCACCGTGAGCCGTTGGAAGTTGGCGACCCGCTCGGCCTTTACGTCGACGTCGAGACCCCGGACCCGGGCCGGATCCTGGGTGGCGACCCCCACCGGGCACTTGTTGTTGTGACACGACTTGGCCTGGATGCAGCCCAGGGCGAACATCATGGCCCGGGCCGAGTTGGTGTAGTCGGCCCCCTGGGCGATGCGGGCCGCCATGGAGAAGCCCGAGGCGATCTTGCCGCTGCAGCCCAGCCTTATCCGCTCCCGCAGGTTGGTACCCACCAGGGCGTTGTGGGCGAATATCAGACCCTCGGTGAGGGGGGTGCCGACGTGATCCACGAACTCCAGGGGGGCGGCGCCGGTGCCTCCCTCCGAGCCGTCGATGACTATGAAATCGGGGGTGATGCCGGTCTCCAGCATGGCCTTGCATATGGCCAGGAAATCGCGACGGTGCCCGATGCAGAGCTTGAACCCCACCGGCTTGCCGTCAGCCATCTCGCGCAGGGAGGCGACGAACTCGAGCAGCTCCCTGGGGGTGGAGAAGGCGGAGTGGTTGGGGGGAGAGACCACCGTCCTTCCCACCGGAACCCCGCGGATCTCGGCGATCTCGGGGGTCACCTTCTCCCCCGGCATGACCCCACCGAGCCCGGGCTTGGCGCCCTGGGAGAGCTTGATGTTGATCATCTTGACCGGGTCGATGTTCGCCTTGTCGCGGAACTGGACCGGATCGAAGTCCCCCTCGGGGGTACGGCAGCCGAAGTAGGCACTGCCGATCTCCCAGATCAGGTCACCGCCGTGCTCGAGGTGGTAGCGGGTGATGGATCCCTCACCGGTGTCGTGCACGAACCCGCCCATGGCGGCCCCCTTGTTGAGGGCGGCGATGGCGTTGGAGCTCAGCGACCCGAAACTCAACGCCGACACGTTCAGCAGGGCCATGTCGTAGGGCCGGGTGCAGTCGGGCCCGCCCACCGTGATCTTGGGAGGGTTCTCGGGTACGGCCAGGGGGGCTATGGAGTGGTTGAACCACTCATGACCCTCCGAGTAGAGATCCAGCTCGGTTCCGAAGGGATCCTCCTCCCGGGTGAGCTTGGCCCTCTGGTAGACGAGGCTGCGGATGTCCCGGTTGAAGGGGGCGCCGTCGGTGTTGCTCTCCACGAAGTACTGCTGCAACTCGGGCCGCACGGCTTCCATGGCCCAGCGAAGGTGCCCGATGATGGGGTAGATGCGCCAGAGGTTGTGTCTCTTCTGGGCCACGTCGTAGAACGCCAGGAGGGTCAGAACCAGAAAGGGCACGGCTGCCAGCGCCCAGACCGGACTGACGAACACCGCCATGCTCCCGAACAGGGCGAGAGAGATGACCGAGAAGATCGAGGCCGCGTACCGCATGGGGAACCTCCATTGGTTCATGACGCGTTCCGAAGGATAGGGAATCGTCACCTACTGTGTCGTCCGGCACGTGACTCCCCCTAGGTCGGGAACCCGAGGTTCTTCTTCCGGCCGGGCCGAACC
>DRKF01000059.1 GCA_011051915.1 Acidimicrobiales bacterium
ACGAGTTCCAGTCGAAGTTGACCCTGATGTCGGAGTCGCTGCGCAACGACGGTCGCATCTGGGTGCCGGCCAAGCCCCACGACGACCGACCTCCGGGCCAGATACCCGAGGACGAGCGCGACTACTACCTCGAGCGCAAGTACCCCGCTTTCGGCAATCTGGTCCCACGCGACGTCGCCTCCCGCAACGCCAAGATCGTGGTCGACGCCGGTCACGGGGTGGGGCCGCTCCACAACGGCGTGTACCTGGATTTCGCCGACGCCATCGCCCGCGACGGTGTGGAGACCATCAGGGCCAAGTACGGGAACCTCTTCGAGATGTACGAGCGCATCACCGGTGAGAATCCCTATGAGGTGCCGATGCGCATCTACCCCGCCAGCCACTACACGATGGGCGGCCTGTGGGTGGACTACAACCTCATGACCACCATTCCCGGCCTGTACGCCCTGGGGGAGTGCAACTTCTCCGACCACGGGGCCAACCGCCTGGGCGCCTCCGCCCTGATGCAGGGTCTCGCCGACGGCTACTTCGTGCTCCCCTACACGATCGGCGACTACCTGGCCGACTACCTGAACACCTCGCCGGTGTCGACCTCCGATCCGGCCTTCGCCGAGGCCGAGCAGGCCGTCCGGGACCGCACCAACATGTTCCTGTCGATCAACGGCACCCGATCGCCGGACTGGTTCCACCGCCAGCTCGGCAAGATCGTCTGGGACAAGGTCGGTATGGAACGCTCGGCCGAGGGCCTCACCGAGGCCCTCAACGAGATCCCCGCCCTGCGCGAGGAGTTCTACGCCGATGTCCGGGTCACCGGATCGGGCGACAGCCTCAACTCCGGTCTGGAGAAGGTGGGCCGGGTCGCCGACTTTTTCGAACTGGCCGAGTTGATGGCCCGCGACGCACTCGAGCGCAACGAGAGCTGCGGGGCCCACTTCCGGGTCGAGTCCCAGACCGAGGAGGGGGAGGCCAAACGCGACGACGAGCACTTCGCCCACGTCGCGGCGTGGGAGTGGAAAGGGCCCGACGAACCCCAGACCCGACACCGTGAGGAACTGGAGTTCGAGAACGTCAAGCTGACCCAGAGGAGCTACAAGTGAGCAAGGTGATCAACGTCACGCTCAAGGTCTGGCGTCAGGCCGGACCCGATCAGCCGGGTCGCTTCGAGACCCACCAGGCCGACGGCATCAGCGACGACATGTCCTTTCTGGAGATGCTCGACATCGTCAACGAGCGTCTCATCGCCGCCGGCGAGGAGCCCATCGAGTTCGACCACGACTGCCGCGAGGGAATCTGCGGTATGTGCGGGGTCATGATCAACGGCCAGGCCCACGGTCCCCAGAAGGCGACCACCACCTGCCAGCTCCACATGCGTAAGTTCAGCGACGGCGACGAACTGGTCATCGAGCCGTGGCGCGGTGCGGCCTTCCCGGTGATCAAGGACCTGGTGGTCGATCGTTCGCCCTTCGACCGCATCATCGAGTCCGGCGGGTTCATCGGGGTGAGCACGGGCTCGGCCCCCGACGCCAACATCATCCCCATTCCCAAGGATGTGGCCGAGACATCCATGGACGCCGCCGCCTGCATCGGATGCGGGGCCTGCGTCGCCGCCTGCCCCAACGGCGCGGCTCAGCTGTTCACCGCGGCCAAGATGTCCCACCTCAGCCTGCTCCCCCAGGGCCAGGCCGAGCGCTGGACCCGCACCGAGGCCATGGTGGAGACCATGGAGGAGTTCTTCGGGAGCTGCACCGACTTCGGCGAGTGCCACGAGGCCTGCCCCAAGGAGATCAGCCTCGATTTCATCGCCCTGATGAATCGTGACTACGTGAAGGCCAAGTTCAAGAACCGCAAGCTGGCCGGACAGGTCTTCCCCTGATTCCCTGCGCCGGTTGATCCCGGTCGACCCCGGTTGACTCCGTTCCGATGATCCACCGGGCCGGGGTCAACCACTAGGGTCTCGGGCCATGTCGACAGAGGGCAGTACCCGGGCCATCCTCGCCGCATTCGGTGCCAATCTGGGTATCGCGGTGGCCAAGTTCGTGGCCTTCGTGTTCACCGGCTCGTCCTCGATGCTGGCCGAGTCGATCCACTCCGTGGCCGACACCTCCAATCAGGGGCTGCTGCTGCTCGGCGGTCGCCGGGCCCGCCGCCGGGCCACCGCCACCCACCAGTTCGGGTTCGGACGCGAAAGGTACTTCTGGGCCTTCATCGTCGCCCTGATCATCTTCTCGGTGGGCGCACTGTTCGCGATCTTCGAGGGGATCGACAAGCTCCGTCACCCCGAGCCGATCGAGTCGCCCGAGTGGGCGATCGGGGTGCTGCTCATAGCCATGGTGCTGGAGGGACTCTCCCTCCGCACGGCGATGAGGGAGTCGCGCCACTCGATGAAGCGGGGTATGTCGTGGTGGGCTTTCGTTCGCGAGGCCCGCAAGCCCGAGCTGCCCGTGGTTCTCATGGAGGACTTCGGCGCCCTGGCCGGCCTGGTGCTGGCCCTGGCGGCCATCACCACGAGCATCGTGACCGGCGAACCCCGATGGGACGCGGTCGGCACCCTGTCCATCGGCCTTCTCCTGGGGGTCATCGCCATGGTCCTCTCCAACGAGATGCGGAGCCTGCTGGTGGGTGAGGCGGTCACGAAGGAGAACCTGACCGCCATCGAGGAGGGCATCGCCGCCAGCCCCCGGGTGCAGCGCCTCATCAACCTGCGGACCCAGCACCTCGGGCCGGAGCAGATCCTGGTGGCGGCGAAACTCCAGTTCGATCCCGATCTCGACATGGAGGGGCTGGCCCGGGCCATAGACGAGACCGAGCGGCTCATCCGGGATCGCCTCGCCGGCCAGACGTTCATCTTCATCGAACCCGACATCTACCGCGACGACCGCGCCGCCGACGCCGACGGGCAACCCTGACCCCGGGAACGGAAGTGACCGACGGGCAGCCCTCACCCCGGGAACGGAAGTGACCGACGGGCAGCCCTCACCCCGGGAACGGAAGTGACCGACGGGCAGCCCTCACCCCGGGGACGGAAGTGACGGTCAGGGGGTTCTCCCCCTGACAGGACCGCGATGGGGTGGCACACTGTCGGGGCGCGGTGGCCGAGGAGGTCGATCGGTACGATG
>DRKF01000060.1 GCA_011051915.1 Acidimicrobiales bacterium
CCCGTGCGGATGTCGGAGGCGATCACGACGCTGGTCAGGGGCGACCGGCAGCCCAGGATCAGCTGGGCCGGACCCGAGCGGGGGCCACCTACGGCGTCGGTGGCCAGAACCGACCGGTCCATGTTGAGAGCGGCGTGGATGGCCGTGGCGTTGGTCCGATCGAGATACGGGGGGTCGCTCGTGGCCAGGGTGACCACGGTGGGCTCGAGATCGGTGCCTCGCAGGGCGGTGCGGGCGGCCTCCACTCCCATGGAGGTCACGTCCTCGTCGTAGGAAGCCACGGACCGGCTGCCACGTCCCCCTCCCGAACCGAGGGTCGCGGTGATGAGGGACCGATCGAGTCTGTAGTGCGGAATGTAGGCCCCGTAGGCCAGAATCCCGTTCGCCGCTGAGTCGACCGTCACCTACTACCCCCAAGGTCTGAGTCGGTCCGTTCACCCTATCGACGCCGGGTGCCGGGGAGCCAGACGACCCTGCATTCCGTGGGCGCGGCAGGTGTCAGTGGACAGCCCGAAGAGCGAACAGGGCCACCACCATGACCACCACCCCGCTGACGAAGAGCAGTACATCCCGATCCCGTCTGGACCACCAGATCAGGGGTGGGGCCACCACCGCCAGCAGGATCCACTGTCCGGTCACACCGGCGTCGGTACGAGGCAGGGCCACCTCGCGGATCAGATCGACGAGCACACCGGCGACCTCAGTCGACCTGGTCCCCGACCTCGATCTCGCCGGCGCTCACCCTCTCGGCGAACTCCTGGAGACGGGTACGTGTGGCCCGGTCGGGAGCGGTCGACCTCCGGAGGGACTCCTTGAGACTGGCGAAGGCCTGAGCTTCCATTCCGCAGTGCCGGCAGGTTTCCAGGTGGGCGGACACCGCCGCTGCCGTGGTGTCGTCGGCCTCTCCGTCGAGGTAGGCCTGCAGGACCTTGGCCACCTGGGCGCATTCCCGGGTCGGAGGACGGTGACGAGATCGCCTGAACAGACTCATCGGCTCCTCCGGGTCGACAACGGGGATCCGCAGACACCCACGATGCTCATCAATCCAGCTCCCTCAGTCCGTACCCGGCCTTCTCCAGATGGGCCCGCATCCTCTTGCGGGCCCGGTGGAGCCGGCTCATCACCGTTCCGACCGGAACCTGTATCTGGTCGGCGGCCTCCTGATAGCTCAAGCCGCCCAGATCGACCAGTTCGACCGGGCGTCGGAACTTCACGGGCAATGCTTCCAGTGCCGCCTTGACGGTGGCGTCGAAGACCGGATCTACGACCACGGCCTCGGGATCGTGTTCGTCGCCGGCGGTGGTGGTGGCCAGACGGTCCATCTCGGTGTCGGGATCGTGGAGCAGTTCGGGACGGCGGCGGCGGGTGCGATTGATCTGCGCGTTCCTCAGGATGGTCAGCAACCAGGCCCGCGGGTGACGACCGTCGAAGCGCTCGATGGCCCGGTAGGCACGGATCAGGGTGTCCTGCACCAGGTCCTCGGCGTCGGCCCGATTGCGGGTCAGCGACATGGCCACCCGGAACATGACGTCCAGTTCGGGCACCACGTAGGTCTTGAACGCCTGATCCTGGCTCTGGCCGTTCCCTCGGGCCGGGGTGTCCCCGGGCTCAGGGGTACCATCGGTGTCCGGGCGGCTCTCGGAGCCTTGGTGGCCCTGTTGGCCCGGACCGGGTGCCTTCATCACCATCACGCTCCAGAAACAGCTCAGGGCCCTCAGTTGTTCCCCTGATGCCCGGGAAACGTCCCGGGGCGTGAACCGGTTCCCGGTTCGACCGAATTAGAGGGGTGGTGCTCAGACCGGGTCGAAGTAGGGATTCTCCCCCGCCTGGTGGTCGGTGATGTCGACGACCCGGGTGATGGAGGGGATGTGCTCGCGGATCGTCTGCTCGATCCCGGCGGTGACGGTGGCCTTCGCCATTCCGCACCCCTGGCAGCCGCCGCCGAGCTCGACGACGACGGTGTCACCCTGGACCTCGACCAGATCGGCCCAGCCGCCGTGGGCGGCGATGGCGGGGTTGATCCTCTTCTCCAGGAGCTGGCGTACCTGATCGGGGATCTCACCGGTCAGCTCGATGGGCCCGTCCTGGGGACCCAGGTCGGGACGATTCGGGTTTCGCAGCACCAGACCGGGTTGACCGGGAATCGAGGGGGAGTCGATGGTGGCGCCGGTCAGCTTCTCGACATCGTCGGAGGGGATGACCACGTCCAGGTCGCCGGCTCTCACGACCAGATCGTCGGAGGAGACCTCGTCCAGGAGCTGGAACGCCAGGTCGTAGGTGTAGTCGACCCCCCTCACCCCGACGACCTCGATCCGGAGTCCGAGACGGTCGGCGTCGTCCTCCTCGAGGCGCAGTTCGTGGATCTGGGCCAGGGCCTCGGGGGTGATGGTGATCGTCGCCTGGTCAGTGTCGGTCATGGGGCCAGCCTACCGAGAGTGCCCCCGCCCGGCACCTGCCCCGGTTCAGGGCCCGCACACCGCCGTGGCGGTGTCGAGATCAACGATGGGCGAGGACGAATGTGTCCAGGGCGGTCCGCGGGCCCTCGGGGGTGTCCACCACCCGCTCCACCACCTCGGCCCGGTCCACGGTGAGCCCTTCCAGGGCGGCGACGGTGGTCTCGGGCGTGGGGAGGTTCGCCGGGTTCTGGGGGCCACCGTAGCCGTGTTCGATGTTGGACAGGTCGTGGGCCACCAGGAGGAACCTTCCCCCCGGAGCCACGGCGGCGGCGGCGTTGCGCAGGACCTTGGCCTGCTGTTCGGGCGGGAGTTGCAGGTAGAAGATGATGACGAGGTCCATGGAGTGCCCGTCCACCTGGGGTTGGGTGACGTCCCCGACCTCGAAATGGGCGTCAACCCCTCGTTTGGCGGCGATCTGGCGCGCCTTCTCCACCGCCACCTCGGAGAAGTCGACTCCGAGGGCGTCCCAGCCGTTCTCGGCCAGCCACAGGGTGTTTCGGCCCTCACCGCAGGCCAGGTCGAGCGAACGTCCCGGTTCGAGATCGGCTACCACCGGAGGCAGGAACTGGTTGGGTTCGGCCGACCAGATCAGTTCCTTCTCGGAGTACTTGTCGTTCCAGTCCGATGAGTCCATGTCCAGAGGCTACCGGCGGGCCGGGTACCGGGCCTACCTGGGCACTTCCCGTCCGGACTCCAGGGACCAGGGCCGGGTTCAGGGTCTCCCGGGGCGCTGACCGGTCCGGTGGAAGGTCGGGGCTCGAGCCCCGTGGAACGGGTCGGGACACCGATCGGGGCTCACCCCCGCGGAACAGGTCGGCACACCGATCGGGGCTCACCCCCGCGGAACAGGTCGGCACACCGATCGGGGCTCGGGCGGGGGTCAGACGGGAGCGGTGGGCTCCGACCCCTGGGAACGGTCGAGGTGGGTTCCGGCCAGGGTCTCGCGCAGCCTGCGCCTCCCACGGTGGAGACGG
>DRKF01000061.1 GCA_011051915.1 Acidimicrobiales bacterium
GGCCAGGGCCCGGGCGATTCCGATGCGCTGGCGTTGGCCCCCGGAGAACTCGTGGGGGTAGCGGTTGCCGTGCTCGGGGGCCAGGCCGACGGCCTTGAGCAGCTCCCCGATGCGGTCGCGGATGTCCTTGCGGGACATGCCGGCCACCTGCATGGGTTCGGCGATGATCTGGTTCACCGGCATCCGGGGGTTCAGCGAGGCGAAGGGATCCTGGAACACCACCTGCATCTCGGCCCGGAGTTCGCGCATGCGGCTCTTGGACGCCCCGATTATGTCCTCGCCCTTGTATGTGACCCGACCCGAGGTGGGTTCGATCAGACGGAGGATGCTGCGGCCCAGGGTGGTCTTCCCGCAACCGGACTCCCCCACCACCCCGAGGGTCTCGTTGGGGTCGATGTGGAGGTCGACACCGTCGACGGCCTTGACCCAGCCGACTATCCGCCGGAACACACCGTGACGGATCGGGAAGTGGGTGGCCAGCTTGTCGACCCGCAGGACCGGTTCGGCGCCGGGTGTTCCGGTCGAGGGTGCGATGTGATCGACGGGAGCGGTCATGAGTGCACCTCCACCATGACCTCGAGTTCGGGAAGGTCACCGGAATGGAAACAGCGGGTCGAGTGGCCGGGGGCCACCTCCTCGAGTTCGGGCACCCCGCTCAGACATATCTCGGTGCGGAAGGTGCACCGGGGCCGGAACGAACAGCCCTTGGGCAGGTTGATGAGGCTCGGCGGGGCCCCCGGTATGGGGGTCAGGCGGGCCGCCTCCCGGGCGTCGAGGCGGGGGATGGAGGACATGAGGCCCCGGGTGTAGGGGTTGGAGGATCCGTAGAACACCTCGTCGGTGGTCCCGGTCTCCACGATGCGCCCCCCGTACATGACCTGGATCCGGTCGGCCAGGCCGGCCACCAGTCCCAGATCGTGGGTGATCAGCATCATCGCCGCTCCCGTGGCGTCCTGGGCCGCCTTCATGGTCTCGATGACCTGAGCCTGGATGGTCACGTCGAGGGCGGTGGTGGGCTCATCGGCGATGAGGAGCTTGGGGTCGTTGGCGATGGCCATGGCGATCATGGCCCTCTGGCGCATACCACCGGAGTACTCGTGGGGGTACTGGCGGGCCCGGCGCTTGGCCTCCGGAACGCCGACCAGGTCCAGCAGCTCCGCCGCCCGCTCCATGGCCGCCTTCTTCTGGATGTCACGGTGGATCCAGATGGCCTCCGCTATCTGGCCCCCCACGGTGAACACCGGATTCAGCGCCGTCATCGGATCCTGGAAGATCATGGCGATCTCGTCGCCCCGGATACGACGCATGGTCTTGTCGTCGAGGCCCAGCAGCTCATGCTCCCCGAAGCGGGCCGAGCCGGTGATCTCCGCCGACTTGGGGTGCAGACCCATCACCGCCAGGGCGGTGACCGACTTGCCCGATCCCGACTCACCCACCACGGCCAGCACCTCACCGGCCCGGATGTCGAAGGAGACGTCCTGCACGGCCTTCACCGTGCCCTCGCTGGTGGGGAAGCTGACCGACAGGTCCCTGACGCTGAGTACGGTCTCGGCCGCAGAACTCACTGACGCACCTTTCGGGTCCGGGGATCGAGGGCGTCTCGCAGACCGTCACCCATGAAGTTGAGGCTCATGGCGATCGCCATCAGCAGGAAGCCGGGGATCAGCACCCGGCTGGGCCGGGAGTCGATGGACCCCTTGAACTCGTTGATGATGTTGCCCAGTTCGGGGGTGGGCGGCTGGACGCCGAGTGACAGGAACGACAGTGTCGCCCCCAGGATTATGGCCGCGCTGGCGGTCAGGGTGATCTCCACCAGCACGGGTCCCATGACGTTGGGGATGAGGTGGCGGAAGATGATCCGCAACGGCCCCGCCCCCGAGGCTCGGGCCGCCTGCACGAACTCCAGTTCCTTGAGTTGGAGGAACTGGCCCCGCACGATACGGGCGATCCGGATCCAGCTCAGGATGGAGATCACCAGAGCCACCTGGATGTAGGTGCTGCGGAACTTGATGGCGAAGACGATGAGCACGACGAGGCCCGGTACCACCAGCAGCAGGTTGATTATCTGGGTGATGATGCCGTCGACCCAGCGCCCGAAGTACCCGGCGAGGGCTCCCAGGACCGTCCCCACCGCAGTGGAGACGATGGCCACGATGAACGCCAGCTTCAGCGATATCCAGGTTCCGTCGAAGATTCGGACGAAGAGATCCCGGCCCAGATCGTCGGTCCCGAAGGGGTGGGCACGGCTGGGCCCCAGGGCCCGGTCGGCGATGTTGATGTCGGAGAACGTGTAGGGCGAGAGCCGGGAGGCGAACAGCGACAGGAAGACGATGGTCGTGAGGGTCACGAAGCCGACCACGGCGAGTCGGTGCCGCAGGAAACCCTCGAGTGTCTGACGACCGAAGCTCTTCGGTTTGGTTCCCAGGCCCAGGCCCTCGTCGCCGAGTTCGTCGGCCAGCTGCCGGGGATCCAGTTCGGCGACCGCCAGCGGATTGGGGTCGGTCAGGGGGTCGTCGATCGGGTTGTCGTCGATCTCAGTCATAGCGGATCCTCGGATCGAACACTCCGTAGAGCAGGTCGGCGATCAGGTTGAAACCGATGGCCATCATCGAGACGACCAGGACTATGCCCATGATCAGGTGGATGTCCTGACCGGTGATGGCGGTCAGGAATATGGGCCCCAGCCCGGGCCAGCTGAAGATGGACTCCGTGATGACGGAACCCCCCAGGAGGGCGGCAAAGTCCAGGGCCCAGATGGTGATGAAGGGGATCAGGGCGTTGCGCAGGGCGTGCTTGAAGATCACCCTGCGTTCGGGCAGACCCTTGGCCCGGGCGGTACGGATGTAGTCGGCGTTGATGATCTCGAGCATCGCCGACCGTCCGAAGCGGCTCTCGGCCCCGATGAACACCGCGCTCAGGGTGATGACCGGCAGCACGATCGAGGAGACCAGGTCCCCGAAACTCGCGGTGTGCTTACCGGTCACGTAAAACGGTTTGATTCCTAACCAGTCCTGGATCCAGATTCCCCACAACACTTGTAGGAAGAGCCCCAGGACGAAGGTGGGTAACGCGATTCCGGCGAAGGACAGCGCGGTGATGGTGTAGTCCGACAGGCTGTACTGCCGGATGGCGCTGTACACCGAGAGGGCCACCGCCAGGATCACGATGGTCAGGAAGGCCGGGATGGCGATCATCGCCGTGTTCTTGGTGCGGGTGATGACGATGGGCTTGACGGGATCCTCACCCTGGGACAGGGCGGTGCCCATGTCACCGTGGAAGGCGATGTTCCCCAACCAGCTTCCCCAGCGGATCACCACCGGCTTGTCGAGTTCGTAGAGGTCGACCAGGCGGTCGTAGGCGCTCTGGTCGCAGGTGGCGCAGGCGGCCAGCTTGTCGCGGGGGTCCCCGATCTCGTTCACGGTCCAGAAGATCAGGAACGACGCCAGTATCAGAAGCGGGATGGTGGCCATCAGGCGTCGTGCGGCGTAGGCGAACAATGTGCCCCCATGGATATCGGGACCCCGGCGCTGGACTCGTCGGGATGGGTATACGGAACGTAGTGGAAAGAGGAGGGGCCCCGCAGGGCCCCTCCCTCGATCCATCAGCCGGAAGCTGTCCGGGTCAGATGACCGGAGCCTCCGACTTCAGCATCAGGTGCAGACGATCAACCAGCGAACTGGAAGTCGTACACGTTGGACAGCGGGCCACCGAGGTTGGCGTCGGGAGCCACACCGGCGGAAACCAGCCGCTCGCTGTTGTAGGCGTAGTACGAGGGCTTCTGCGTCAGCGGCAGCATGAACAGCCCGTCATCCCCGTGCTGCAGGGTGGTGACGTAGGTGTCCAGCTCGTTGTAGCAGTCGGCACGGGTCGCATCGTCGACCGTGGCGTCGCACTCGTCGGAACGGGCGTCGAACTCGGCGTTCACGAATCCGTAGGGGGCGAACCCACTGTCGGACTTGTACGCACCGCTCTGACCGCCGGGCCAGGGGCCACCGACCCAGGCGAACTGGGTGATGTCCCAGATCGTCGGATCGCCCTCGGCGCCACCCGAAGCCGATGCGGCCAGGGCCTCATCGGAGAAGGGCTTCTCGCCGAAGTAGGCGCCGCCGGGAACGTTGTCGATGACGATCTCGATGCCGGCCTTCTTCATCTGCTCCTGGATGATCTGCTGCTGCAGCTCACGCAGGGCGTTACCGCCGGTGGTGCCGACCCGCAGGGTCAGCTTGCCACGCTCGGGATGGGTGTAGAAGCCGTCGTCACCCATGGTGTAACCGGCCTCTTCCAGCTTGGTCTTGGCCGCATCGACCTGGGCCCCGGCCCACTCGGTCTGATGATCGACGTAGGCAGGCTGGTTGGACATCCAGTAGGTGTTGCCCAGACCCTCCGCCGGCAGCAGATCGCCGAACAGCGGGGTGTACAGACCGGCCATGACCTCGCTCTTGTCGAGGGAGTAGGCCAGGGCCTCGCGCACCAGCGGATCGGCCAGGTGGACGTTCAGCAGGTTCAGACCCCAGTGCTCGAACACCGGTCCGGCCGTGGAGGCCACGGTGAACTGGTTGTCCGAGGACAGACGCTCGCCGAACTGCAGCTGAGGCTGGGTCATGATCATGTCCGCCTCACCCGCCTTCAGGGCGTTGATCTGGGCATCGGTGTCGGGCACGAAGTTGATGGTCACGCCATCGACGTAGGCCAGGCCGGTGTTCACGGCGTCGGGGCTGTGAGAACCGTGGTAGTTCTCGTTGCGAACCATCTTGAGGCTCACACCCTTCTCCCACGAGTCGAACACCATCGGACCGGTGGAGGGAAGGATGTCGCCCGCGGCGTTGGTCCAGTCCCTCAGGGCCTCCTCGGCCTCGGCGGCACCGCCGGGCAGGGCATGGGCGGGCAGGATGTTTCCGAACACGCCCTTCCAGCCGGCGAAGAAGTCGCTCCAGGTCACACTGAACTCGGTGTCGCTCTTCACCGTGAAGTCGGTGATGGTGTCCAGACCGGTGCGGTCCGACACGCTGAGGATGTAGTTCGGGTTGCCGTCCTCGTCCTCGCCGTCGGTCTCCATGATGGTGTCGTAGGTGAACTTCACGTCCTCGGATGTGAAGGGCACGCCGTCGGACCACATCAGGCCGTCACGCAGCTTGAAGTCGACGGTCACGGAACCGTCGTCGTTGGTGGTCAGCACCCCCTCCTCGGCCAGCAGCTCGGGATAGTACGAGGTGGTGGAATCCACGCCGTAGAGATCCTCGAGCAGCGGCTGGAGAATCCAGGCCGTGATGGTGAGGTTGTTGTTCGGGTCCGACAGATGGAGATCCGGCGGTTCCTGCTCATGGGCCCAGATGAGGGTGCCACCGCTGGACATGGCCTCGCCGGCCGTGGTCTCGGTGGTCTCGGGGGGCGCAGCCGTCGTGGTGGTCGATTCGTCGCCACCGCCCGACGAAGCCTCCGTCGTGGTAGTGGTCGAATCGCCGCCCGCGTTGTCGTCGCTACCGCTGCTGTCACCGCACGCGGCGGCGATGAGAGCGAAGGCGAACAACAGGGCGAGCAGCTTGAAGAGCCGTCGCTTGATCAATGAATTCCTCCTGAGTACCGGGCACGACCTTGCACCCACGGTCCGGAGAGTGTGCCACCTCCGAAGCGTGCAATGCCGCCAAAGTTCAATTTGACGAAAAGAGACGCGGACCCGACGTGTGAAGTTACCGGGCGGTAACGCTAACCCGGGTTGGCGGCCACCACAAGGACTTCGTCCCAGGGATTGGGACATTCAGCCGATCGAAATCGGTTCGTCGCCGGATCGACACGAGCCCGGTCACTCCCCCGAGGGAGACCGTCTCGGCCCGCCGCGAGCTTCCCGTCGCCGGATCGACACGACCCCGGCCACCCCCAGAGGGGCCCCGAATCAGCCGGCGGACACTATCCGGGCGAACTTGTCGGCCTCCAGGGAGGCTCCTCCGACCAGGGCCCCGTCGATGTCGGGCCGGCTCAGCAACTCCGCCGCGTTCACGGGCTTCACCGAACCTCCGTACTGGATCCTCACGTCGGCACCGGCGCCGGGACGGATCGAATCCACCACCGCCCGGACGTGGGCGCACATGGCCTGGGCGTCGTCGGGAGTCGCGGTACGACCGGTTCCGATGGCCCAGATCGGTTCGTAGGCCACGACCAGGGCACTCAGATCCTCGACTGAAATTCCGCGGAGACTCCCCCGGAGCTGGGCCTCCACCGTGGCCTCGGCCTCCCCGGCCTCCCTCTGCTCGAGGGTCTCCCCGACACAGACGATCGGGGTCATGGCGTGCTTGATCACGGCCCGGGCCTTGAGGTTCACCGTCTCGTCGGTCTCGCCGAAGATCTGTCGGCGTTCGGAGTGCCCGACGATCACGTACCTGACGTTCAGCTTGGCCAGCATCGGTGGCGACACCTCGCCGGTGTAGGCGCCGCTGTCCTTCCAGTGGCAGTTCTGGGCCCCGACCACGAACTCCATGCGGTCGGCCTCCACGACCGTCTGGACCGAGCGGATGTCGGTGAACGGGGGATGGACCGACACCTCCACCGCCTCGTAGTCGTGATCCACCAGCTCATAGGAGAGCTTCTGGACCAGCTGGATCGCCTCCAGATGGTTCAGGTTCATCTTCCAGTTGCCGCTCACGAGCATCCTGCGTGACATGGCTGACTCCTTGTCGCTACCTATTGCTACCTGTTGCTACGTGCTGCCACCTGTCGTCAACGGGGTGCTGACGGGTGTCTCAGCGGTGGGCGTTGGGCGCCGCCCTCAGGGCGGCCAGACCGGGTAGATCGCCGTTCTCGAGAAGCTCGAGGCTGGCACCACCGCCCGTCGAGATGTGGTCGATCTCGTCGGCCAGACCGAACTGGGCCACGGCCGCCGCCGAATCCCCTCCGCCGACGACGGTGAAGGCCCGGGTGTCGGCCATGGCCTGGGCCAGGGCCCTGGTACCGGCGGCGAAGCGGGGATCCTCGAACATCCCCATGGGACCGTTCCAGAACACCATGCGGGCGTCCATCACGACGTCGCCGAACTCCGCCGCGCTCCCGGGACCGATGTCGAGACCCTTCCAGCCCGGGGGTATGTCGCGACCCATCTGCCGGACCTCCTGCCCGTCGGGGCCCAGCGCCGTGATGTCGGAGGGAAGGGTGATCGGCGCCCCCGAGTCCAGCAGCCTGCGGGCCGACTCGACATAGTCGTCCTCGCAGATGGAGTCCCCGATCTCGTGTCCGAGTGCCTTGAAGAACGTGAAGCACATGCCACCACCGATCAGGAGGCGGTCGACTATTGCGGACAGGGCC
>DRKF01000062.1 GCA_011051915.1 Acidimicrobiales bacterium
CTCCTCGTCCTCGACGAACCCACCGCCGTGCTCACCCCCCAGGAGGTGGACGAGCTGTTCGTGATCCTGCGGGGAATGTGCGAGCGGGGAAGGGCGCTGATCTTCATCTCCCACAAGCTCCACGAGGTCATGGAACTCTCCGACCGGATCACCGTGCTGCGGGACGGCAGGGTGGTGGGCGAGACCACCCCCGACCAGACCAGTCCCGAGGGCCTGGCCCAGATGATGGTGGGCCGGCCGGTCAAGATGGCCCCCGACAAGGAGGACGTCGAACCCGGAGCCCCTCTGCTGGCCATCGAGGGGCTGACCGTGAGGGGCGACCGGGACCAGGTGGCCGTCGACGGCGTCGATCTCGAGGTCCGCAGCGGTGAGATCCTCGGAATCGCGGGTGTCTCGGGAAACGGTCAGCGGGAACTGGCCGAGGCGATCGCCGGGCTGAGGGAGGTGGAGTCGGGCCGCATAGAGCTGGTGGGCCACGACGTGACCGGCGCCGAACCCAGAGCCGTCCGCGAGGCGGGGTTGTCCTACGTCCCCGAGGAGAGGATGAAGGAAGGAGCGGTCGGGGATTTCACGGTGGCGGAGAACCTGATGCTGCTCAATCATGCCGAGGAGCAGTACTGCCGCCACGGGGTCCTCAGATTCGGCCCCATGAGGGAGCACTGCTCGGAGCTGGTGAGGAGCTACCGGGTGAAGACGCCCAGCCTGAACACCACCGTGAAGAGCCTCTCCGGTGGCAACATCCAGAAGCTGATCCTGGCCCGCGAGCTGGCCGCGGCTCCCAAGGTGCTTCTGGCGGCTCAACCCACCCGTGGGGTCGACATAGGGGCCGCCGAGTACATCCACGACCAGCTCGTGAAGCGCCGTACCGAGGGCATGGGCATCCTGCTGATCTCGGAGGACCTCGACGAGGTACTGGGGCTCTCGGACCGCATAGCGGTGATGTTCGAGGGGAGGATCGTGGGGATCGTGGACCGGGCCGGTGCCAAGGTGGAGGAACTCGGCCTGCTCATGGCGGGGAGTACGGCCTCGGCCTGACCGGGGCTATCCCTGTGTCCCTTTCACCGGTATCCAGGCCAGGACCACCTCGTCCACGGTGATGTCGTTCTTCTCCAGGCCCACCTCCAGCTCGGTGATGTCGACGGCGTTGGCGTCCCAGGTGTCGGTGATGGCGACCAGCTCATCGGCGAGTTCGTCCTCGAGGGCCACGATGCGCTCCCGGGCCTGAGCCTCGCGGTTGCGGGCGGTGCGGAGGCGCTGCTCGGCCTGGGAGGACCGGGAACTCTCCCGGCTGCCCCGGCGCATGGTCCGGGCCAGGTCCCGTGAACCCCGCCGTCCCCCCAGGAAGACGTTCAACAGGTCTCCGGCCACCGAGATGTTGCGTTCCCGTTTGCGGTTGTCCCGGGCCGCCTCCAACTCGCGGATACGGTCCTCGGCCTTCACCAGGGCGGCGTCGGCCCGGTTGAGGCGGTTCTCGTACTTGGATCGCAGCTTGGCGGCCTCGGCGTCGGCGGCGTCGGAGGCGGCTGCCGCGCAGCGGCGGGCGAAATCCTCCGCCGATTCCATCGGGCGGCTGTACAGCTTCAGGTGGGGGTTGTGGAACAGCACCAGGAGCTGGTTCTGGTAGAGGTCGTTCCTGAGAGCCCGGGCGTAGGCGTTGAAGAAGCTCTTGGAGCCGATCGGTGCCTCGGGCACGGCGTAGACGGCATCGGGCGGAGGCTCCTCGCCCAGATCGCGTTCGTCGTAGTCCACGCTGATCGCCCGGGCCGGATCGGGGTGATCGGTCAGGGGGAACTGCACCACCTCGTACTCCTCGGTGTGGCGGAGCTTGGCCTTGGCCTCGTCGAAGAGAAGATTCACCCGGGCCACGATCGCCGCCTCCAGACGGCGGCCGCCGGCGACGGCCCCGACCTCGCCCGCCCACGGCGCCGCTGGGTCCACCCAACGGACCTCCACCCCCTCGGCCAC
Source organism: Acidimicrobiales bacterium (assembly GCA_011051915.1). Classification (GTDB taxonomy): domain Bacteria; phylum Actinomycetota; class Acidimicrobiia; order Acidimicrobiales; family Poriferisodalaceae; genus DRKF01. Next base: position 1,966 of record DRKF01000062.1, read on the forward strand.
CTGGGGCATCTGAGCGGTCTCGTCCGCGGCCAGGGCCGGGTTGCTCCTCGGGGCCCCCCGCCGGGCCCGGCTCCGGCGCGTCCGTGGTGCCACCGCCCCGGAGTCGCCGCCGCCGGGGGAGGAGTCCCCGTACTCGGAGCCGGCGTACCCGGAGTCGTCGTCGAAGGCGGGTACGTCCTGGGTCTCGGCCAGGGTCCGGATCTGGGCCCGGGACAGAGGTCCGGCCAGATACGACATGGCCCAGCGGGTGCGGAACACCACGGGCGCAGCCGATCGGGTCTCGTGCAGAACGAACGTGCGCTTGGGGAGCCCGCTGATCGTGTCACCCAGGGCGGCCATGTCGACGTTGTCGCCGGCGGCGTTCAACCCGTCCATCAGCCGGGCCTTGTCCCGCTCGGTCTGGAGCCGGCCGATCATCCAGGTACCGGTGTTGGACAGGGCCTTGTAGTCGAGGTCCACCGGGTTCTGGGTCGACAGCAGCATCCCCACCCCGAACGCCCGGCCCTGTTTGAGAATGGTGAGGAGTGGCTTCTTCGAAGGCGGCATGGCCGTGGGGGGAAGGAACCCGAACACCTCATCCATGTAGATCTGCAACCGAAGGTCGCCCGAACCCGGCTGGGCCCTCATCCAGGTGATCAGGCGGGACAGGACGAGGGTCACCACGAACTGTCGCTCGGTGTCGGTGAGGTGCCCCAGGCTGATCACCGCGGCCCGGGGACGGCCGTCGTCCGTGCGGGTCAACCTCTCGATGTCGATCGGGGGGCCCTCCGACCAGGCGGCGAACGAGGGGGAGGC
>DRKF01000063.1 GCA_011051915.1 Acidimicrobiales bacterium
CCCGCCAACCCCCGGCAGTGTCGATTCCGGGCCCGAACGCCAGCCCCTCGTCCAGTTCCCCGATGCCGCCGACCACCGCACGTGCCGCCAGCGGAAGCGCGATCACAACCGAGCAGATGAGCCCTGGCGCCCGGAGCGCCAATGCGGGCGTTGCAGGCACCGCCAGGAACAACCACACTCAGAACCCAGAAGTTGGTGGCACACGGAGCCGTGCGGACGAGTCCTGGCCCGGAGCGCCAATTCTGGCGTTGCGGGAATCCGCCGGAAGCACCACACTTGGAATCGTCAAATTGGTGGCACACAGAGCCGTGCGGACGAGTCACCGGATTCGCCAGGTCGGTCAACCCGCCGTCTCGCAGCGTTGCGAGCCCAGCGGCCCCGTGCCCCACGACGGGAACCTCGGAGGGCACGTGAGAAGGATTCCGGTTTCTCTCATCGCTTCGATACTGATGCTGGCGTCCTGCGGGTCCGGCAACGAGGCGACTGTGTCGACGGCGCGTAGTTCCACCTCCGCCGTGTCCACATCACAGGCGACACCGGCAACCACGGTCCTGGTCCCGGCATCTGTCGGGCAACAGGCCCCACCCACCTCCCTGCCGTTCCGAACCGACGTCGAGGTCCTCTCGGGCCCGGTCCTTCCCGAAGACGGGCTGGTCGAACCAGTTGCGCGGTTGATCGATCGAAACGGCGTGACCGCACTCGAGGTCACATTCCTCGCCGTGCCCGATGGTACGGACCTGCTCGAGTACGAGATCAACGGCCGGATACAGGCCGGAGGCACGTACACGCCCGGAATGGTTGCGGCGATGCGGGTCGAGCCCGCGACTGCGGTGGACCTGGTCGTCATCGCTGTGGACGACGCCGATCGGGAGATCGGGAGATCGGCGGTGCAGCACATCGAACAGTCCGGGCTTTCGAACTGAGAAAACCGGCCGCCGACGGCACACTCTCCCGGGGTCTGCGCGCCTCTGGCACACCTGGAACCGAGGCACGTGAGCCTCAACACGGTCGCGCCGACGATTCCGGCTCGTGCTCCGCCGACTCGGAGTGCACGCGTAGCCGGACGTAACCCCGCGCCGCAGCTGTCAAGGCCGAGAGCCACTTCCCTACTCGGTCGGGGCCGACCCCTCGAACGATGGTCGCTTCAAACCACCACGACCTCTGACAGGCCGACGGCTCGCAACGTTCGTTCCAGTCCCGCCAGGTGTTCGGGGTCGGCGTCTGCGATGTCGACGTGGCGGGGACGAACCCCGTGGCGGCGGAATCCGATCAGCTTCACCCTCATGTCAGGGTCGACGGCCAACAGCCATTCCGCCGTACGCTTCACCGTCTCGGCGGAGTCGTTTCGGCCCGGCACCATCAGCAGGCGTACCTCGTACAGCTTGCCGACGGCGGCCAGGTGCCGGATCGACTCCAGCACCGGAGCGTTGTCCTGTCCCGTCATCCGGAGGTGGACCTCGGGATCCAGGGCCTTGAGATCGACCATGGCCCCGTCCATCACCGGGTCGAGGCGGTCCCACGTGGCCCGATCGGCCGAGCCGTTGGTGTCCACCATGGTGGTGAGGTGGTCAAGGCCTGGTGTCGACTTCACGGCGGAGAACAGATCGACCACGAAGTCGGCCTGGCCGGTGGCCTCACCCCCCGAAACGGTGATCCCCGAGATGAAAGGGGCCACCGATCCGATGCGCGGCAGCAGGGCGGAAACCTCCATCCACCGGGCCAGGGGGGTGCTGTTGATCGGGCAGACCTCGATGCACACGTCGCACTCCGTGCACAGGTTGCGGTCGACAACCACCTTCGGTGTCCCGCGATCGAAGGTCAGGGACAGGGCCTCGTCGGGGCAGGGTTCGACGCAGTCCCCGCACGAGTCGCACACGTCGATCGTGTAGGGGTTGTGGCAGGCGATGCAGTCGAAGTTGCAGCCCTGGACGAAGATCACCAGGCGGTTCCCCGGTCCGTCGACCAGGCTGAAGTCCAGGATCTTGTTGACCAGACCGCCGTTGACCAGACCGCTGTTGGCCGGACCGCGGTTGACCAGACCCCTCGCTCCGGTCACGAGGCGGGGCGAGGTGAACTCTCCCGGCTGACCACCCGCTTCACGTTGCGGGTCGTGACGTGGGAGTTTCTCTCCGCCCCGGCGGCGAAGGTGGTGCTCCCGTGGCGGGCCCCCTCGGCGTCGAAGTTCTCGAGATCGCACTTGCGCACCAGGTAGCCGGTGATGCGGATGAAACCGTTGGTGGCCAGGTTGAACGTGAAATCCCTCATTCCCTCGGCGAAGGCGCCACGGATGATGTCGACCATGGCCCGGGGGTTGCGCCGGGCGGTGTCCTCCACGTGGAAGATGTCGCTCACCCCGGCCTGGAAGAGGTCGTGGTGGGGGGCGACGGTCCGGATGTGCTCGAGCATTCCGGGCTCGTCGCCTATGGGGATGCGGGTGCCGGCGGTGACGCCGACGTCGGTGTCGATCCCCGACTGCGAATGCAGGAACGCCCTGCCGCCGTTGCCCTTGCAGTAGGGCAGGGGTCGGGTCGCGACCAGCTCGGAGACCCGCCGGGTGATCCGGTAGGAAACCTCGTTGGCCTCGGTGTCGTGGCCGTAGCGCCCGGGCCGACCTTCGGCCTCCATGAGCACGTCGACGGCCTCGGCCAGACCGAAGACACCGAACATGGCGGAGAACCTGTCAAGGCTGATCAGTCCCTCCCGGGCCAGGAAGTCGTGCTCGAAGAACCGGGCCTCCTCCACCAGGTAGCGGATGCGGGCCTCGATCACCTGGGCGGTGAGCTCCACGTAGTGGGCCAGGGTGTCGGCGAGGAACGTCTCGATCCCGCCCTGGTGGAGTTCGGCCACGGCCTTGAGATTCAACCGGGTGAGGGTGTGGGAACCGCCCCCGACGGGCAGGGAGTTGTAGCAGCTCACGGCAGCGTAGTCCTCGCCCAGGTCCCGGACCATCAACGGGTGGTTCACGAAGTGGGGCTTGGCGGTCTCGAACACCGTGGTGACCGCGTCCTCGATGAGATCGTCGGGCGTCAGCTCGGGGTCGACCTTGAA
>DRKF01000064.1 GCA_011051915.1 Acidimicrobiales bacterium
ACCCGCATCCTGCTCCCCGAGGACTGGGAGGGGCACCCCCTGCGCAAGGACTTCTCCCTGGGTCGTATCCCGGTTCAGTTCAAGAACCCCGTCCAGGGCGGTGACCGATGAGCATCGCATCCCGCCAGGTGTCGGCCCGGCTGGCCGCCGGTGAGTCCATCCTGAGGATGTCCGAGGCCGAGGCCGAGGTCGTCGAAGGGGTCATCGACCCCGAGGACGAGACCATGATCATGAACATGGGGCCCCAGCACCCCAGCACCCACGGAGTGCTGCGCATCCTGCTGGAGCTCAACGGCGAGAACGTGCTGCGGTCCAAGCCCATAATCGGCTACCTCCACACCGGGATGGAGAAGACGGCGGAGAGCCTCACCTACGTCCAGGGGGCCACCAACGTCACCCGGATGGACTACGCCTCTCCGCTGTTCAACGAGCTGGCGTTCTCCCTGGCCGTCGAGGAACTGCTGGGCATCGAGATCCCCGAGCGGGCCACCTGGATCCGCATGATGATGACCGAGCTCAACCGCATGGCGTCCCACCTGCTGTTCCTGGCCTCCAACGGGATGGACCTCGGAGCGGTGGGCATGATGCTCTACGGCTGGAAGGAACGCGAGGAGATCCTCCGGTTCTTCGAGACCGTCACCGGGCTGCGCATGAACCACAACTACATCCGCCCCGGGGGAGTCGCCGCCGACCTCCCCGACGGGTGGGAGGACGGGGTGGCCCGCATCCTGGTGGCCCTGCCGAAGCGGCTGGAGGAGTTCGACACCCTCATGACCGGTCAGCCCATCTGGCGGGACCGCACCCAGGGGGTGGGGCTCATAACCACCCCCGAGGCCGTGGCCCTGGGCGCCACCGGCCCCATCCTGCGCTCCACGGGGGCGGCGTGGGACCTCCGGCGCGACCAGCCCTATCTGGCCTACGACCAGGTCGACTTCGATGTCGTGGTGGGCACCTACGGCGACACGTTCGACCGCTACGCCATACGCCTCAACGAGATCCGCGAGTCCATGAGGATCGTCGAGCAGTGCCTGGAGATGATGCCCACCGGGGACTACCGCACCCAGGACCCCAAGGTCACCCCACCACCCCGGGCCCGGATCGACGAGTCCATGGAGGCTTTGATCCACCACTTCAAGATCTTCACCGAGGGCTTCCACGTCCCCGAGGGTGAGGCCTACGCCGCGGTGGAGTCGCCTCGGGGTGAGCTGGGCTGCTACATCGTCTCCGACGGTTCCCCCAAACCCCTCCGCATGCACATCAGGGCCCCGAGTTTCGTGAATCTGCAGACTGTTCCCCACATGCTCACCGGAGGGATGATCGCCGACGCCGTGGCCATCATCTCCTCCGTCGACCCCATCATGGGCGAGGTCGACCGATGATCCCGCGCTGCGCCCCATCCTGTTTCCAGGCCGTCTCCACGGCCTACCTGTACGTCGGCGAGGTCGACCGATGATCCCGCGCTGCGCCCCACCGATCCGAGAGGTGGTCCGATGACCGACCACTTCACCCCGGCGAACCTCGACCTCGCCCACGAGATCATCGGCCGCTACCCGGTGAAGCGGTCGGCGATGATCCCCCTGCTGCACCTGGCCCAGGAACAGGACGGCTGGGTCACCGAGGACGCCATGCGCCAGATCGCCGAACTGGTCGAGGTGACTCCCGCCGAGGTTCTCGGAACCTGCAGCTTCTACGAGATGTTCAAGCGGCAGCCGGTGGGCCGTTTCCTCATCAACATCTGCGGAACCCTCTCCTGCCAGCTCATGGGGGCCGAGGACCTCATCCACCACGCCGAGCAGACCCTGGGGATCACCTCGGGTGACACCACCCCCGACGGCCTGTTCACCCTGGCCGTGGCCGAATGCCAGGCCGCCTGCACCGAGGCCCCCTGCCTCCAGGTGAACTACCGCCACCGCTACAAGGTCACCCCCGCCGACTTCGACGATCTGGTGGAGGAACTCCGGCGCCAGGCCGGCGAGGGCGAGGGGCCCGATCCCCAGAGCCCCGAGACGGCCGGGGTGCCCCGCCACGGGGTGCTCTCCGTGGCCCGCCAGCACATTCCCGCCGAGCGGGCCGCCGGACCCTCGTCACCGACCACCAACCAGGGGCCACCGGTGTGGATGCCCCCTCCGGACGCCGAGGAACCGAAGTGACTCTCCGAGGTACCACCGTCCCCCACGCCGCCGGATTCGTCGCCGGGGACCGTCCCCGCATCGTCACCGCCCACTTCGACGATCCCGAAGCCCACCGCCTGTCCCGCTATGAGGAGCTCGGTGGTTACCAGGGGCTGCGCAAGGCCCTCGACTCGACCCCCGCCGAGGTGCACTCCGTGATCCGGGACGCCACCGTGCTCGGCCGTGGCGGAGCCGGATTCCCCGCCGGGGTCAAGTGGGGGTTCTGCCCCGAGGGGGTGTGGCCCCGGTACCTGGTGGTCAACGGCGACGAGAGCGAGCCCGGTACCTACAAGGACCGTCTCCTCATGGAGCTCGACCCCCACCAGCTCATCGAGGGCGCCCTCATCGCCTGCTACGCCGTGGGACTGACCCAGTGCTTCCTCTACGTCCGGGGGGAGATGGCCCTGGCCCAGGAACGCATCGCCACCGCCCTCAACGAGGCCTACGCCGCCGGCTACGTCGGACGCAACATCATGGGTACCGACTTCTCCGTCGACGTGGTTCTGCACTGGGGAGCGGGGGCCTACGTGGTCGGAGAGGAGACCGCCCTCATCGAGAGCCTCGAGGGCAAGAGGGGCATGCCCCGCCTCAAGCCCCCCTACTTCCCCGCCGCCATAGGTCTCTACGGTCAGCCCACCATCGTCAACAACGTCGAGACCCTGTCGAACATGCCGTGGATCATGAACCACGGGGCCGAGGCCTACCGGGCCATCGGCACCGAGAGTTCGCCCGGCACCCGCATGGTGGCCGTGTCGGGCCACGTCAAGCGTCCCGGTGTGTATGAGATCGTCAACGGCAGCACCACGTTCCGCGACCTCATCTACGGCGAGGACATGTGCGGGGGTATCCGCGAGGACCGTGAGCTCAAGGCCTTCGTCCCCGGCGGAGGATCGGCCCCGTGGTTCCTGCCCGAGCAGCTCGACATCCCCTTCGAGGGCCGTCAGGCCAGCGCCGCGGGCTCGATGCTCGGTTCGGGAGCGGTGATCGTCATGGACGAGACCACCGACATCCCCCGGGCGGCACTGTCGCTCACCCACTTCTACGCCCACGAGTCCTGCGGCAAGTGCACCCCCTGTCGGGAGGGCGGCACCTGGCTGGAACGGATCATGACCCGCATCGTCGACGGGTATGGCACCGAGCGCGATCTCCAACTCCTCACCGAGGTCGGCCAGAGCATCTGCCCGGGGGCCTTCCCCCACGCCGCCGACTCCTCCCGGGGGCTGGAGGCGGTGCCCTTCCCCTACCGGATGAACACCATCTGTTTCGTCGGGCCCTCCGCCTACGCCCCGGTCAACTCGGCCCTCACCCTGTTCCCCGAGGAGTTCGAGGCCCGTGTCCGACGCGACGAGGGTGTACCGGTCGCCGCCCCGGGAAGGGAGTCCCGTGTCTGATCCCACCGAGGCCCCACCCGACGACGGGGTGAAGATCACCATCGACGGTCGGGAGTTCACCGCCCACAAGGGTGAGCTGCTGATCGCGGCGGCCGAACGGGCCGGTACCTACATTCCCCACTTCTGCTACCACTCCCGGATGTCCCCCGTCGGCATGTGCCGCATGTGCCTGGTGGAGGTCGACAGCGGCCGGGGCCCGGGACTCCAGCCCTCCTGCATGGTGCCCGTGTCCGACGGCATGGTCGTCGACACCGAGAGCGAGACCACCAAGCGGGCCCAGGAGGGGATCCTCGAGCTGCTGCTGATCAACCATCCCCTCGACTGTCCGGTGTGCGACAAGGGAGGGGAGTGCCCCCTGCAGGACCAGGCGGTGGCCTTCGGCCCCGGCGAGTCCCGCTTCGTGGAGGAGAAGCGGCACTACGAGAAGCCCATACCCATCAGCGACCTGGTCAATCTCGACCGTGAGCGCTGCATCCTGTGCGACCGCTGCACCCGATTCGCCCGGGAGGTGGCCGGCGACCCGCTCATCTCGTTCACCGAGAGGGGCAACCGCACCCAGGTCCTCACCTTCCCCGACGATCCGTTCAGTTCCTACTTCTCGGGCAACACCGTGCAGATCTGCCCGGTCGGGGCCCTCACCGCCGCCCCCTACCGGTTCCGGGCCCGTCCCTGGGATCTCGACCAGGTCGAGTCCACCTGCACCACCTGCTCGGTCGGCTGCCGGATCGCCGTCCAGTCCTCGGGGGATCAGATCGTGAGGCGGCTCGGTGTCGACATCGACCCCGTCAACCACGGCTGGCTCTGTGACCGGGGCCGCTTCGACTACGAATCGGCCTACTCCCCCGAGCGGATCACCGATCCCCTGATGAGGGGCAGGGCCGGGGACTCCGAGCTGATCGAGGCCACCTGGCCGGCGGCGATGGCTGCCACCGCCGAGACCCTCCGGGAGGCGATCGACGCCCACGGGGCGTCCTCGGTGGCGGTGCTGGGTGGGGCCCGTCTCACCAACGAGGACGCCTACACCTGGTCGAAGCTGGCCCGGACCGTGATCGGCACCGACAACATCGACTCCCAGCTCGCCGACGGGCTGGCGGCGGAGATGGTGCTCACCCTGCCCCGGGCCACCATCGACGAGGCCTGCTCGGCCGACACCGTCATCATGTTCGGGGTCGATCCCAAGGAGGAGCTCCCGGTCCTCCATCTCCGTCTGCGTCACGCCGTGGTCGAGGACAAGGTCCCCATGATCGAGTTCTCCCCGGTCGAGACCTCGCTGTCGCGCCACTGTCGCAGTGTCCGTCATCTCCCCGGCGCCCTCACCGAGTCCGTATCGGAGCTGCTGGCCTCCGAGGGCGAGCGGATCGGGTCGGGCTCCGTGGTCGTCGTGGTGGGTCGCGGCTCCCTGGCCGGTTCGGGCGAGGACATCGAGGCGGCCGTGGCCGCCATCCGCCAGGCGATCCCCCACGCCACCTTCCTTCCCGCCCTGCGACGGGGCAACGTGATGGGCGCCCTGCAGATGGGCCTCAGCCCGGGGATCCTTCCCGGCGGCCTGGCCTTCTCCGAGGCCGACCGGCTGGGCGAGGACTGGGCTGGATCCCAACCCGTGGTCAGCGACGAACCCGGTCTCGACGCCGCCGGGATCCTGGCGGCGGCGGCCGCGGGGCGGGTGGCGGTCCTGATCCTGCTGGGAGCCGACCCCCTCGCCGACGTTCCCGACCGGGACCTGGCCGAACGGGCCCTGGCCGGAGCCGGAACCGTGGTGGCCGTCGACACCCACCTGACCGTGTCCGCCCGTCGGGCCCACGTGGTACTGCCGGCGTCGGGTCCGGGCGAGAAGGCCGGCACCACCACCAACCTCGAGGGACGGATCAGCCGCCTCGGCCCCAAGGTGACCCCTCCGGGCACGGCCCGACCCGACTGGATGATCGCCGTCGAGCTGGCCGACCGTCTGGGCGTCGACATGGGGTTCGCCGACAGCCGCCGGATCTGGGACGAGATATCCACCGTCGTACCCATGTTCTCCGACTGTCCGGTCGAGCGCATCGAGTCGCCCGAGGCCCAGGACGGGATCCTCTGCCGCCCCGCCGGAGACGGTGATCTCCGCTGGGACCCCCCGGCCGCCGTCGCCGCCCCCCCGGTCGACGCCTACGCCCTGCGCCTGGTGTCCTCCCGCAAGCTCTACGACCAGGCCACCATGACCGCCAACTCGCCCTCTCTGGCCGGGCTGGCCGAGGAGTCCCGGGTTCGTCTGAACCCCCGCGAACTGGACCGCCTGGGGGTGACCGACGGCGGCCGCCTGGCCTTCGTCTCGCCCCGGACCCGGATCATCGCCACGGTGAGCGGCGACGAGAAGGTCCCCCGCGGGGTCATGGCCATGACCTTCAACGCCGCGGGCCCGGCCGCGTCGGAGCTGATCGAACTGGGCACGGTGGTCACCGAGGTGAGGGTGGAGACGCTGTGATGGGTTCCGTGAGCGCGACGGGGAGGAGAACCGATGCTGGGTGATCCGCTGTTCCGGAACGGGGTCGACTGGGGCGACTTCGCCGTCATGGGGGTGAAGGTCGTCGTGGCCTTCGTACTCCTGCTGGTCGCCACCATGTTCATGGTGTGGTTCGAACGCAAGTTCATCGCCGACATGCAGAACCGCATCGGCCCCAACGTGGCCGGTCCCTGGGGAATACTGCAGACCTTCGCGGACGGGGTGAAGTTCTTCTTCAAGGAGGACCTGCGCCCCGCCAACGCCGATCCCCTGGTGTTCCGCCTGGCTCCCTACATATCGGCGGTCACGGCCTTCCTGGCCTTCTCCATCGTGCCCATCGGAGGGGTGTTCCGCGACGGTGAGGCCGACACGGGGACCGTCACCCTCTTCGGCAAGGTCACCTACCTCCAGGTGGCCGATCCCCCCATCGGGATCCTCCTGCTGCTGGCCGTGTCGTCCATCGCCGTCTACGGGGTGATGCTGGCCGGGTGGTCGTCGGGATCGAAGTACCCGCTGCTGGGATCGGTGCGGGCCTCGGCCCAGGCCATCTCCTATGAGGCCGCCCTGGGGATGTCGGTGGTGGCCGTGGTGCTGCTGGCCGGCTCGCTGTCCACCCACGACATCACCGCCGGTCAGGCCGGCGGGGTTCGCACCTGGTACGTGCTCTCGGCGGGAATCGTGCCCTTCGTGATATTCCTCATAGCGGCCACCGCCGAGCTGAACCGTCCCCCCTTCGACCTGGTGGAGGCCGAGCAGGAGCTGGTGGGTGGTTTCCACACCGAGTACTCCTCCATCCGCTTCGCCCTGTTCTTCCTGGCCGAGTTCATGAACGTGGTCACCATGTCGGCGATCATGGTCACCCTGTTCTTCGGCGGTCCGGCGGGTCCGGTCCTGTTCGGCATGACCTGGTTCTGGCCCACGGTGTGGTTCTTCGCCAAGGTCCTGGTGTTCCTGGCCATGTTCATCTGGTTCCGGGCCACCCTGCCCCGCCTGCGCTACGACCAGCTCATGAACCTGGGATGGAAGGTGCTGATCCCCCTGGCCCTGGGCTGGCTGCTGGTGAGGGCGACGATCCTGCAGGTGGACGAGGGCACCATCGACCCGGTGATCGCCATCATCGTCGGGATCCTCGCCGCGGGAGCCTGCTTCCTGCTGTTCACCGCCGCCCTGACCGCCGGCGACCGGGCCTACGAGCGGGACCAGGCCCTCCAGGAGCAGGCCCTCCAGGAGCAGGCCCTCCAGGAGAGGGCTGTCCAGGACCAGGCCCTCCAGGAGAGGGCTGTCCAGGAGCAGGCCGTCCAGGAGAGGGAAGGGTCTCGCTGATGGGCTACCTGAACGGCTTCAAGGTCACCTTCGCCCGTCTCTTCGAGGACCGGGTCACCACCGAGTTCCCCGCCGAGAAGAGGCCCAAACCGGTCCGGTTCCACGGGCGTCATGTACTCAACCGTCACGAGGACGGAATGGAGAAGTGCATCGGCTGCGAGCTCTGCGCCGGTGTCTGCCCCGCCAAGTGCATCCACGTGCGGGGTGCCGACAACCCCCTCGACGATCCCGTGTCGCCGGGGGAGCGGTACGGCTTCGTCTACGAGATCAACTACCTCCGCTGCATCCACTGCGACATGTGCGTGGAGGCGTGTCCCACCGAGGCCATAACCGAGTCCAAGATCCTCGAGTTCTCCTTCACCAACCGCGACGACGCCATCTACACCAAACAGGAGCTGGTGGTCGACGACGAGGGCCGGCCCCGCCATCAGCCGTGGGAGCTCTGGATGGAGGGTGAGGACGAGCACCTGTCGGGATGGATGAGGGCCACGGCCCCCTCCGGTGCGGCCGCCTTCGAGGGCCGGGTCGGCTGGTCCGGCGATCTGGGCCACGGGGTCCGACCCCCCGAGGAGGGCCAGACCGCAGCCGACGAGTTCGAAGGGGCCGAAGAAACGGAGGCCGCGACGTGATCGACCTCCTCGTCTTCGCCGTCGCCGCCGTGGTGTGCCTGGTCGGCGCCCTGGGTGTGATCCTGGCCCGCAACCCGGTCCACTCCGCCCTCATGCTGGTCATGACCCTGTTCGGGATCGCGGTGCTGTTCGTGCAGCAGGAGGCCCACTTCCTGGCCGCGGTGCAGGTCATCGTCTACGCCGGGGCGATCGTGGTGCTGTTCCTGTTCGTGATCATGCTGCTGGGGGTCGACAGCCACAAGACCCTCGC
>DRKF01000065.1 GCA_011051915.1 Acidimicrobiales bacterium
CGACCCCGGAGGCGGGTTATCTCCCGGTCCAGGTCCACGAACTCCCGACCCAGGATCCGGGCCAGGGATCGGCCGACGCAGGTCTTCCCGGCGCCGGGCATGCCGGTGAGGATCACGTGCCGTGGGGTCATCGGCCCCCAAGGTAGAGCCCCGGAGACCCGGGGCCACACCGTGGATCCCCACGGGGCAACACTGTGATCATCTCCGGGGCCACTCTGTGGATCCCCACGGGGCCACACCGTGCTTCTCCCCGGGGCCGCCAGGACCCGCGACTACTTGAGGATCTCCTGGCCCTCACAGAGCGTGAACTGGCTGTCCCCGAACAGGAACTCACCGCACCCGGTGCCCTGGTCGAGGGACACCACCTGGTAGGAATCGGCGAACACGTCGCCCTCCCTCACCTGGTAGACGACGCCCGACACCCGAACGGTGGCAACGGTCCCCTCGGAGTCGGCGAACACCTCGAGCAGGGCCACCGACTCGGCCCGGCCCGGGTCCTGCTCCACCGGCTGGGTCGTGGTGGTGGTTCCGCCGCCACCACCCGAATCGGTGGGGGTGGTGGTCGTCGTGGCTCCCGAGCCGTTGTCAGTGGGGGTGGAGGCCGGTTCGCCCACGGTGTCGGGAGGGCTGCTCACGGGGAACACGCTGGGAGGCTCGAAGGGATTCTTGCCGCCGAACACCTCGAAGGTCTCCACCACCGCGGGAAGGCCCGAGGCCGACTGGGCAGATGCCGATCCGGCGTCGGCCACCACGACCCGGGCCGCCTCCGCCGGCGTCGACTCGGGATCGGCGGATCCCTGGTCGGACAGGCCCGGAACCAGGGCGTAGGCGGCGAAGGCCAGCAGGGACAGACCGGCGGCCAGCTTGAGGGCCACCCGTCCCCGGGAGGGAGGCCTCTCGGGCAGCATCGGTGTGGGGGCAAGGGGTTCGAAGCTCATGTCACGCTCCCGCCCCGGCGTCGCTCGTGGGGGAGGCTTCCGGAGCCGTGGGTTCACCCGTCGTGTCCGGGGTGGTCATGTACAGACGGCCCGAGATCGTCAGCTGCAGATTCGGTGGACCGATCTGCTCGGTGTCCTCGGTGTTGGCCGAGACCACGGTGATGTTCCCGATCGACATGATCCGGTGCATGGCCTGCAGCCGGTTCACGAAGTCCAGCACCTGGTAGTAGCCACCGTTGCCGGTCAGCTGAACATCGATCACCTGCAGGCCCGGTACCGGGCCCGGGGCCGGTTCGTTCGCGGTGGCGGTGAGGAACTCCAGACCCGAGGCGGCCTCGGCGTCGTGGGCGGCCAGAAGGAAATCCGCCAGTCCGGGACTGTCGGGTATCGCCGTCCTGAGATTCTGGACCTGGCTCTGCAGGGCCGGAAGCTCGTCACGGATCACCTCCAGACGGCTGAGCTGGACCTGCATCTGGCTGATCTGCTCGTTGGCCCGATCGGCCCGCTTCTCGGCCGCGGCGAGATCGTTGCCCGCCGGTTTCCAGATCAGCATCCACCAGGCCAGCACTATGAGGACCGCGATTCCGCCCACGGACAGGGCCATGCGTCGATTCACCTCGACACCTCCCCGTGGTTCTCACCGCTGGCGGCGAATCCCGACGGCCGTTCGGTGACACCGACGTGCTCGCCTCTGACCGCCGCCATCATGACCCTCCACTGTCGTCGGCGGAGACCGGATCGGCCCCCGGCTCGCCGGGAACCGGTTCCGCGGTGGGGTCCGATCCCAGCAGGTCCACCGAAGGACCCTCTCCGGTGTCCAGATAGTCGGCCAGGCGGTTCGACGCCGCCTTGTCCGAGAGGGTGCCCGAGGAGGCGAACGTGGCCTCACTGAGTTCCCCGAAGTCACCCTCGGGCTTGCGCACCGAGGAGGGCAGCCACAGTGACGACACGGAATCGAGGGCCTCCACCCTGAGCAGCCACCGGGCCGACGAGGTGTGGTCGAAGCCCTTGCCGGCGACGGTGAAGGTGCCCGGGTCCAGGTCGTTGGGGGCCGACCCGACGAAGCTGGACAGCCACACGTCGTCGGGCATCACCGTGGCCACCTCCTGGATCAGCTTGCTCCAGGCGATGTCGGAGGACAGGGCCTCCTCCACCAGGGCCCGGCGCTGCTGGACCTGGCTCTCGAAGTCCGCCACGGGTATGAGCTCGGCGATCTGGCTCTGAAGAGCTGCCATCTCCGCCTCGGCACTCGCCGCCTTGCGGTCGGCCACCTCCGCCTGGCTACGGCGGTTGGATCCGAGCCAGAACAGACCGGCGGCCAGGAGCATCAGCCCGGCCCCGGCGGCGACGATCTGACGATTGCGTTCCTTGCGCTCCCCTATCTCGGGAGGCATGAGGCTCAGGCGACGGGCACCCTTCTCCACCGGGCGACCGGCGAGGGCCAGCCCCAGGGCGACTGCGGACAGATCCTCCGCCTCACGCAACTGCTCGGGGGAGAGCCCCGTCGAGCCGATCTCGAATCGGGCGAAGGGGGCGCCGATCACGACGGGTACGCCGGTGCGTTCCGCCAGGCGACTCGAGAGTCCGGCCAGGCGCCGCCCGCCGCCGATGAGAACTATCCGCCGCAGGGGAACGCTGTCGGGCTGGGTGCTGTAGAACTCGAGGCTCCCGTTGATCTCGTCGACCATCGTCATCGCCCGTCGGGCGAGGACCGCCCGGGCCGACTCCAGAGCCGGGTCACCCTCCACCCCGAGTCCGGCCCGACGCTTGAGGGACTCGGCCTGTTCGAGGCTGATCCCGAGCTCGTCGGCGATCGCCTGGGTGACCTCCTGGCCGCCCATGACCATCGTGCGGATGAATCGGGGAATGCCGAACTCGTGGACGACCACCGTCGTGATCCCCGCACCGATCGAGACGATCGCCTCGGCTCCGGATGCACCGGGCTCCAGGTCGGCGAATCCGGACACGTCGGCCAGGGAGCGGAGCAGGGCGAAGGGAACCAGGTCTACTAGGGAGACCTCCAGTCCCGCCTCGGCCACGGCCCCGAGCAGACCGTTGACCAGCCCCTTCTGGGCGGCCACGATCAGGACCTTGAGCCGTTCGGCACCATCGCCGTCGAGGAAGCGCTCGAGGACCTGATAGTCCAGAATCGCGTCGTCCAGGGGGATCGGAACCAGTTCCTGGGCCTGGAACTCGATGGCGGACCGCAGGTCGGAGTCGCTCATGGCCGGCATCTCGGTGGGTCGCATCACGACCCTCTGGCTACCGACTCCGACTATCACCTTCTTGGTGGAGAAGCCCGTCTCCCGCCACAGACGCTTGATCGCAGCTCCCACCTCGCCGATGTCGACGACCTCACCGGCGACGACCGCGCCGGGACGCAGGGCGACCTGACCGAAGCGGACGACGGTGATCGCATCGCCTCGACCCAGCCTCAACTCCGCTGCGGTGACCGCGTGGGTCCCGATGTCGAGACCGACGACCTTCTGACTCACCGCGATCCCCCGCTCCGCGAAGCAACCCCGGTGGGGCTCTCGGTCTGTGTGCTGCGTGCTGTCGACGCTCGGGTGAACACCGATGTCTCCCTCATGGCCGGCGCAACCGTCGGGCGCGCCACCCTGTGACTGTCAGGACACATCTCAAGTCGTCTCCCATCGGGCTCTGATAAGCACGGTCTCGGAGGGACCGCCATCCGACCCGCGGCCTCGCTGCGGGTCTCACAGGCTGAGGTAGGCGTCGACGATGGGTTGACCGGCCACCACGGCGGCCAGCGCCCCCAGGGCCAGGAAGGGGCCGAAGGGGATCTTGGTGCCGCGGCCCCGCCCCGTGACCAGAAGTACCGCGGCCCCACCGAGCGCCCCGGCCAGAAACCCCAGGAACAGGCCCACGGCGAGACGGCCGATCGACAGGTATCCCAGGTGGAGCCCGATGTAGCCGGCCAGGCGGACGTCGCCGTATCCCATTCCGCCCGGGGCCACGAACCAGATCACGAAGAGCACGGCGAAACCGATACCGGCTCCGGCGGCGGCCCAGACCAGTCGGCCGGGGTCGCCGTCGAGGACGGCGCCACCGCTCAGCAGCACCACCGACACCGCCCAGGACGGGTAGAGCACCGCATTGGGGATCTTCCTGGTGTCGATGTCGATTCCCGAGAGGGCCACCAGCACCGCGGCGAAGAACAGGTAGGCGCCCAGAACCCACTTCAGTCCCACCGAGAGACTCACGGCCACGAACACCCCTGCTGTGGTGGCCTCCACCAGCGGGTAGCGCCAGGCGATCGGGGCGGAGCAGCTCCGGCACCGACGGCGCAGCAGCACCCACGACAGAACGGGCAGGTTGTCGTACCAGGCGATCTCGTGGTCGCACCGGGGGCAGGCCGAGGGAGGCCTCACCACCGAGGCGCCCCGGGGGACCCGGTGGATGACGACATTCAGGAAGGATCCGATGATCAGCCCGTAGAGGCCGGCGATGGTGGCAACCACCTCCCCCCCGTCGACCGCCCGACCCCGGGCTTTCGCGGCCCCCACCCCCACACACCCGATCTGCGCCCGCACCGAGCTCACGGCGGACCAGACGGAACCAGGTCCCCAGCGGGGATCCCGGACGCGGCGAGGCCCGCCCCGGAGGGCGGGCCTCGTCGGTCAGGACCCCAGTGGAGTCCCTGTTCGCTTCGGGTCTACCACTCGGCGGCGAAGGCCACGTTGGCGGTGTCGTCACCCTGGCAGTTACCGGCGTCACCCTGAGCCCGGACACCGTAGGTGGTTCCGGCCGAGGCGGCGGCGTCGCCGATGTTGTCACGGATGTAGAAGCAGTCACCCGAGTCCGACATGGCGGCGAGGGTCACGACCTTGTTGGCCCCGCTGACCTCGGCGCTGACGGTCTTGGAGTCGGCCGAGGCGGCGTTGCCGGCGACGAAGGTGATGCTGGGCTCCACGGCGCCCAGAGCGGCGGCGGTGGCACCTGAGTAGTCACCGTCGTCGGCGTACAGGGTCTTGGCCGCGGTCAGGGAGTTGCGCAGGTTGGACTGGGTGGCCCGGTCCTGGGCCCTCTCCCGGGCGCCGAGGAAGGTCGGCACGGCGATGGCGATGAGAATGGCGATGATGAGAACGACGACCATCAACTCGATGAGAGTGAAGCCCTCTTCCTCGTCGCGCCGCTTCTGCAGCTGAGCAAGCATGTGAATCTCCGATTGTTCAATGGATGTACCGCCACAGAGGCGGCGGCAATCAATCCATCGGAGCCACTCTCCGTGCCATTGAGAGATTTCGGTGGATTTCTCCTCTGCGTTCCCGCCGGAGGGGACTACTGGATGAGGTTCACGATGTTGAACATCGGCATGTACAGCGCCACCACCATGCCCCCGACCGTCCCACCCAGGACCACGATCAGCATCGGTTCGAGCAGCGAGGTCAGGGCGTCCACGGTGGCCTCCACCTCCTGTTCGTAGAACGCACCGACGCGCTCGAGCATCGTGTCGACGGCGCCGGTCTCCTCCCCCACCGCCAGCATCTGGGTCACCATCGGAGGGAAGACATCGTGATCGGCCATGGGCGCCGCCAGGGACTCGCCTCCCTTGACCCTCCGCTGGATGTCGCGCACCGCCCGCTCCACGACGTCGTTGCCGACCGTTCCCGAGGTGATCTCCAGGGCCTCCAGGATCGGGACACCGGCCCGCAGCAGGGCCTCCATGGTCCGTGAGAAGCGGGTGATGGAGGTCTTGTGGATCAGACCGCCGAACACGGGGACCTTCAGCTTGAAAGCGTCCCAGGCCGCCCGCCCGCTCTCGGTGCGGATCCATCTCCGGAATACGAAGGTGGAAACGGCGATGATCCCGATCACCAGCAGGATCCAGTTCTTGATGATGTTCGAGGCCCCGATCAGCAGCCGGGTCGGGAGGGGGAGGGTGCCTCCGAGCGAGGAGTACATCGACTCGAACATCGGCACCACGAAGATCAGCATGCCGGTGATGATCAGGATCACCAGAACCATCACCGCCACCGGATAGGTCATGGCCGACTTGATCCGGCCTCGCAGTTCGACCTGCTTCTCGATGGTCTGGGCCAGCTGCAGCAGCACCAGGTCCAGCACACCACCGGTCTCACCGGCCCGGACCATGGCCACGTAGAGACGGTCGAAGATCTTGGGGTGCTTGCCGATGGCGTCGGAGAGGCTGTTGCCGGTCTCGACGTCGGCGGCGACCTGACGTATCACCTCGGCCAGGGGTGCGCTCTCCGTCTGGTCGGCCAGGATGTTGAGGGCCCTCAGCAGCGAGAGACCCGAGTTGATCATCGTGGCGAACTGGCGGCTGAAGATCGAGATGTCCTTGAGCTTCACCCGATCGGAGAACCCGGGGATCTTCAGGTCCTTCTTGAGGGCGGAGTTGCCCTCCTCCTCGATGGCGATGAGAGCGAAGCCCATCTCCCGGAGTCTGTTGGCCACCAGGGTCTGGTTCTCGGCCTGGATCACGCCCTCGACGATCTGACCGTCGCGGTCCCTGACCTTGTATGCGTAGTTCGACGCCATGGATGGGCTCCTCAGCCCTGGGTGATCATGCGCTTGAGGTCCTTTTCGTTGATACAGCGATCGACCGCATCATCGAGGCTGATCGATCCCCGTTTCACCAGGCGGGCCAGGGACTGGTCCATGGTCTGCATCCCGTACGATCCCCCGGACTGCAGCGATGAGTAGATCTGGTGGGTCTTCCCCTCTCGGATCAGGTTCCGGATGGCGGGGGTCACGACCATGATCTCCGAGGCCACCGCCCGACCCTTGCGGTCCATGCGGGGTATGAGCTGCTGGGTCACCACACCCATCAGCGAGGAGGCCAGCTGCACCCTTATCTGCTGCTGCTGGTGGGCCGGGAACACGTCGATGACCCGGTCCACGGCCTGGGGGGCGTCCTGGGTGTGCAGGGTGCCGAACACGAGGTGGCCCGTCTCGGCGGCGGTGAGGGCGGTGTGGATGGTCTCGAGGTCCCTCATCTCGCCGACCAGGATGACGTCGGGGTCCTGACGCAGAACGTGTTTGAGGGCCGACGAGAAGGACTCGGTGTCCTCCCCGACCTCTCTCTGGTTGACGATGCACCGCTTGTGCTGGTGGAGGAACTCGATGGGGTCCTCCACGGTCATGATGTGGGCGGCTCGCTCGGAGTTGATGATGTCGACCATGGAGGCGAGGGTGGTCGACTTGCCCGATCCGGTCGGGCCGGTGACCAGCACCAGACCCCGGTGCAGGGTGGTGAACTGGGCCACCGACTCGGGCAGTCCCAGGTTCTCCAGGGGGATGATCGTGTCGGGAATGGTCCTGAGCACCGCACCCATGGAGTTCCGCTGCAGGAAGACGTTCATGCGGAAACGTCCCTTGCCCGGTATCGAGTGGGAGGTGTCCAACTCCAGGTCCTGCTCGAAACGCTCCCTCTGCTTCTGGGTGAGGACGTCGTAGAGCATTCGCCGGATCTCGGAGGGATTCATCAGCGGGAACTCGGTCAGGGTCTTGATCTCGCCGTTGATGCGCACCGCCGGCGGCAGTCCG
The DNA here is from genome assembly GCA_011051915.1 of Acidimicrobiales bacterium. Lineage (GTDB taxonomy): Bacteria > Actinomycetota > Acidimicrobiia > Acidimicrobiales > Poriferisodalaceae > DRKF01. Next base: position 7,470 of record DRKF01000065.1, read on the forward strand.
GCGGACAGGTGGAGGTCGGAGCCGTCCAGGTCGAGCACCCGGGACAGCAGGTCATTGAGGTGGAGGTCGGAGCCCTTCGCCGCCTCGTCCCGCACCCCGTACATCCGGTCGAGCTGTTGGAGGATCTCCGAACGAACCGCGATGCACGGTCGTACCGGGAATCCGAGAGCCGCCTCGAGGGAGGACACGGCATCGCTGTCCCCGGGGTTCTCCATGGCCAGGAGGAGCACTTCGCCCTCGCGGTCCACGACCAGAGCCCGGTGCATCCGGGCCAGGTCCTCGGGAAGCATCTTCTCCAGATCGGGGCGCACCGGTTGTACGGCCAGGTCGACGAACGGCACCCCGACCTGCTGGGCCACGGCGGCGATGATGTCCTTCTCGCCCACCAGGCCCTCGTGCACGAGGATGCTGGACATGGGCGTCCCCTCGCGGATCTCCCGCTCGAGGACCACCTCCAGCACATCGCGGGAGAGGACCTTCCGTTCGATCAGCAGTTCCCCGAGTTGGCGCGACGACGTCTGAACCATGCTGGCCATGTCGGCCACGGACCATACGGCTCAAGGCCGCCTCAGCGGACGGCCCCCGCTCCGAGAGCATCAGCCATGGCGTCCACGGCATAGACGGCTCGAGGCCGCCTCAGCGGACGGCCCCCGCTCCGAGAGCATCAGCCATGGCGTCCACGGCATAGACGGCTCAAGGCCGCCTCAGCGGACGGCCCCCGCTCCGAGAGCATCAGCCATGGCGTCCAGCGGGGCGACCCGCCCGGTCCACAGCTCGAAGGCCCGGGCCGCCTGGTGCAGCAGCATCCCCGATCCGTTCACGGCGGTGACCCCCCGGGCCCGGACAGCGGCCATCAGCGGGGTCTCGGACGGGTGGTAGATGAGTTCCGCCAGCACCTGTCGTTCGTCCATGAGATCGGGGTCGAACGGCAGTGGATCGCGGCCGGGAGCCATTCCCAGCGGCGTGGCCTGAACCACGAGATCAGCTCCGCGGACGTCGGCGACCGAGCCCACCCGACCCGAAGAACCGGCCAGGTCGGCGGCCTGCTCCGCCCGGTCCCGATTACGGTTCACCACCGCCACTTCGGCCGCCCCGGCATCGGCCAGGGCCAGGATCACCGCCCGGGCCGCTCCCCCCGCCCCCACCACAACGCAGGAGGCACCGGCGGGGTCGAATCCGGGATCGGACGCCAGGGCGGCGATCAGACCGGCACCGTCGGTGTTGTGGCCGACGAGGTCCGCTCCCTCCCAG
>DRKF01000066.1 GCA_011051915.1 Acidimicrobiales bacterium
GCCGCGTTTCTCGCTCGGCGGGAGCAGATCGTCGACACCGCCATAGCGGTGTTCTCCGAGCGGGGCTTCGACCAGGGGACCCTCGACGACGTGGCCCTCAGCCTCGGGACCAGCCGGGGCTCGCTGTACCACTACGTTCCATCCAAGGCCCATCTGCTGTTCATGATCTTCGACCGGGCCATCACCACGACCCTGGACCGGATGGCCGAGCTGTCCAGGGACGAGGACCCGGTGTCCCGGCTGGAGGGTCTGATAGCCCAGCAGGTGAGGGTCATTGCGGAGAACCAGTCGATGTTCCTCGTCTTCTTCGGTGATCGTCCGGCCCTCGAGGAACGCTACGAGGTGGGTATCCGGACCAAGGAGCGCCGGCTGCTCCGCTACCTGATCGAGGCCGTCGTGGATGTGCAGGGGGTCGGGCGGCTGCCGCCGGGGGATCCCCGCCTCGTGGCCCAGGCGATCCTGGGGATGACGAGTTGGTTTCACAAGTGGTTCGAACCGGGACGCGATGATCCCGATGAGTACGCGCGGATCTGTCAGACCCTGATACTGGGGTGAGTCCCGTGGGGTCGAGTGTCGCCGGAGGTCAGGTGTGCGGTGTTCACGATGTCGCCTTGGGATGATCCCCACCGGGCTCAATCGTGGTGTTCTCCCTTGCGGCTGAAACCGATCTGGGCCGCCACCAGCACCACCATCGCTGCGGTGAACGGGAGCTGGTAGCGGGTCACCCAGCCCAGAACGGTCTCGACGGGACCTGAGAACAGGCGTCCCAGTCGCCAGATGACGAACAGTCGGGTGGCGGTACCTGCGGCGTTCAGCACCGCGAAGGCAGCGAACCTCATGCGGGTTATGCCGGCCAGCAGACACACTGGATAGTTGGGCAGCAGGAACACGATCGCCGAACCGAGGCGGGGGAACCAGCGGTCGAGAACGTCGATCGTGCGGGTGATGCGGTTGTGGGGTCCCAGTTCGTACTCGATGTACTCCCGACCGTGGGGTCCGAACTCGTGCCCCAACAGGTAGAGGAAGGGGTCGGGGAGCACCAGACGAACGAACCCGACGAGGAAGAACACCCACACCGGGACCTCGTTGACCACCAGGATCAGGAAGGGGTCGGTCGGGGTGAGGGCCAGCAACAGGACAGGCAGCCGGGCCAGCAGTGTGGCCGAGAGAATCTGCCCGACATAGGCCCCGGCCACCAGGGCCAGGGGAATGGCCCCCAGCACCTTCAGCCGGACCAGTTGTTCGGGGGTGAGGGCCGGCGCGGCCGATGAATCAGGGGTGTCGGCGGGTACGGCCATCGGGGTGGAGGGTAGGCCAAAGGGGGCCCGAGGGTGGGCCGGTGTGGCTCAGTAGATTCCGGGGGCGACCTTGGGGCGGGGACGTTCGGCGGGAACGTAGTCGTCGGTCATCATGTCCTGCATGGCGGTGGCGAAGTCCGGGTGAGGGTCGTAGATGACCAGATCGGAGTCATCGAGTACCGCTCCCACGCTGACCTTGCGGTTCACCCAGGCCAGACCCAGCGAGAGAGCCCCGATGAGGAGCAGGGAGATACCGGCGCCGACCAGGTCGGCGGACAGCACGGCCAGAATCGTCCGTACGACGAGAACGACGGTGACCAGGACCCGAACGGCGAAGACGGCCAGTTGCTGCTGCCGGACCTTCTCCGAGCGGGGGATCCGGGCCTCGATGGCCTCGCCGAAGGCCCTGGCCAACAGCTCGCGGGGAACCAGACCGGTCGGGAGCCCGGTGAGGGCCGGGATCCGGCTGGGGGCCAGGGCGACGTGGTCGAGGGTTTCCACCGGCTCCCCGGTCTTCACGCAGAGGCGGGGGAGATGCCCCTTCATCAGATCCCGGCGGGGAATGTGGATCTCGCTCACGGTCTGCTCCTGGACTTCGGGTTTCGACGGCCTTCCCTGGCCGGTTGGAGCCCATCGCGGATCTTTCCGGAGAGGGCTCGTGCTGATCCTGTCGTCCATCCATCGGAAGACCGGGGCCGACACTGAAGCATCCGTGGCCGGGACCATGCCGTCGTTGTCGAGGGGCGGAAGACCGGGCCCGACACTGAAGCATCCGTGGCCGGGACCATGCCGTCGTTGTCGAGGGGCGAGATATCGGGCCCGACACCGAAGCATCCGTGGCCGGGACCATACCGACGTTGTCGAGGGGCGGATTAGGCTGACTCTCCCATCCTGGCGGTGGGAGGCGAGGAGGGGATCATGGGAGCAGCCGAGCCGATTTCGTCCGGGCAGGTCCGGGCGTGGCACCGCAGCCTCTCGAACTGGGGACGCTGGGGGGACGACGACCAACTCGGATGCCTGAACCATCTCACTCCCGACCGGGTACGGGCGGCGGCGTCGAGGGTCATCTCGGGCCGGACGGTTTCGTGTTCGAGGGCCCTGCCCACCGAACCGGGGCCCGAGAACCCGACCCCCGTGGCCCACCACATGATCGGTACCGCGTCGGAGGGTTGGGGCGCCGACTACATCGCCCTGGCCCCCCACGGATACGCCACCAGCCACATCGACGGCCTCTGCCACATATTCGACGAGGGCCGTATGTACAACGGCTATCCGGCGGAGGCGGTCACCGCCCACGGGGCGACCGAGCTGGGCATCGAGCACTGGGCGTCGGGAATCGTGGGTCGAGGTGTCCTGCTCGACATACCGCGCCACCGGGGGGTCAAGTGGCTGGACGCCGGTGAGGCCGTGACACCCGACGAGTTGGATGCGGCGGAGTCCCGGGCCGGTCTGGAGGTCGGGCCGGGGGACATCCTGCTGGTACGTACCGGTCGATGGAAGGAGCGGGACCGGC
>DRKF01000067.1 GCA_011051915.1 Acidimicrobiales bacterium
CCAGCGAGCCGGGCAGGGGCACGTGGAGCAGCCGGCTCAGGTACTCGTGGGCCGCGGCCTCGGTGTCCATGACCATGGCCCACAGTCCGACCGGCGGCTCAGACCCCTCCGCCGCCCCGAATTCGACTTCGACGGGTTCGTAGCCCAAAGCGGCGACTCCCAGGGCGTCGGCCAGACCCCCCTCGGACATCTCGCACACCAGGGTGCGCAACCCCGAGCGGGCGGAGTGAACGGCCAGGGCGGCGGCCACCGACGTGGACCCGACCCCTCCCTTGCCGGTCACGAACAGGAGACGACGCCCTCCCGGGAACGGGCCGGGAGGCTCGTCGGTGGTCACATCGAGGCGAATCCGACCCGCGGTCCGACGTCGGTTCCGATCTCCACGTAGGCGATCTTCACCACCGGAACCGCCACCTGACGGCCGAGGCGATCGGTCAGCCAGAGGACCTTGTCGCCCTCGGCGAGGGCCTTGTCGATGTCGGCCCGGAGGATGTCGATGTCGACGTCGTCGCCCATCTCCAGCATCAGTTCCCGCGGTGCGTTGGTGACACCGATCCTTACGTCCACGCTGACTCCTGAGGTTGATCGCCGGTCGGGCGCCGGTGGGACGCCCGGTTCGATTGTACGGGGCCGGGCCGGTGCCGGGACCTGCGGATCAGGCCCTCAGACCACTCAGACCACCTTGGCGGCGGCGGCGTCGGCCAGGGAGATCGAGCCCAGCTCGGCCAGCAGAGCGTCGCGGGCCCGGGACCAGGCGTCGTGGAGGGCGCAGGGCTCGTCGGCGTCGCAGGCCGAGCCACTGAGAACACACTGACCGCGGTCGGTGGCCCCCTCCACGGTCTCGATCAGATCCAGGACCGTGACCTCGGGCAGACCCACGGCCAGTTCGTACCCCCCGCTGGGACCCCGGGTGGACTTGACCCAGTTCCGTTTGACGAGGGGAGCCATGACCTGGGGCAGGAACTCCCGGGTGGTACCGATGCCCTCGGCCAGTCTCTCCCCCGAGGTGCGCGCGTCGAGTTCGGCCAGGGTCTCCATGGCCAGCAGGGCCAGCTCGGTCTTCCTCATGAGTTCCAGCCGCATTGCCGCACAGGGTAGCGACTTGTACGCACAACTGTCCCGCGAACCCCCGCACCGGCGGCGCCCCTCGGACAAGGGGACTCAGCGAGCCCGCAGCCCCTCCACCAGCATCCGGGTGAAGGCGGAGATCGTGTCGTCGGTGTCGGAGAGCCCGGTACCGGAGTGATGGGCGTGGAGCTTCATCTTCTGTTCGATCTCCACCACGCCCTGCATGGTCGACCAGCACAGTCGGGTGGCGGTGTCGATGTCGAGGTCGGGGTTCATCTCGGCGGCCAGGTCGGCGACCACGCCCCTCACCACCTCGAACGTCGCCAGACCCGCGGCCACCAGGGCGGGGTCGTCGGTGTCGACCAGATCGGTGCGGAAGACCACCTGGCAGTGCCCGGGATGCTCCCGGCTGACCCTCACGTAGGCCCTCCCGACCGCCGCCAGACGCTCGACGGGGTCGGTCTCGGCCTCGGCCGCCTCGGCCATGACCCTCCTCATGTGCCCCAGGGCATCGACGGCCAGGACGGTCAGCAACCCGGCGGTGTCGCCGAAGTGGTGGGCCGGGGCGGCATGGGACACCCCGGCCCGGCGGGCCACCTCCCTGAGGCTGAAGCCCCCGAGGCCCTTCTCGTCGATCACCTCGAGGGCGGCCGACTTGAGGGCATTGGGAAGATCTCCGTGGTGGTAGCCACGGGCCGGTGCGGTCTGCGTCATCGGTCACCCTGCGTCATCGGTCACCCTGCGTCATCGGTCACCCTGCGTCATCGGTCACATTGTGGGCCCGGGTCTTGACAACGTCAAGTTGGATCTTTACGTTGTCAACTTGACATCGCCCAGATACCCCGGACCCGACATGCCACCCAGCACCGACCCCGACCCCAGAACCAGCGCCGGCGCCCCCGTGGCCGGAGACCGCGAACGGATCCACCACCGTCGCTGGGCCATTCTCGCCGTGCTCAGCCTGTCGGTGTTCGTGACCGTCCTCGACGGCACCATCGTGAACGTGGCCCTGCCCTCACTGGCCCTGGAACTGGGAGCCTCGACCCGCCAGCTCCAGTGGATCGTCGACGCCTACCTGCTGGTGTTCACCGGGCTGCTGCTGGCCGCCGGAGGGCTCGGGGACCGTTTCGGTCGACGTAGGGCCCTTCTCGGGGGTCTGATCCTGTTCGGCCTGACCTCGGCCCTGGCCGGTTCGGCCGGTTCGGCCTCCCAGCTGATCGGGGGCCGGGCCCTCATGGGTATCGGGGCGGCCCTGATCTTCCCCGCCACCCTGGCCCTGCTCACCAACGTGTTCACCGACCCGATCGAGAGGGCCAAGGCCATAGGCGTCTGGAGCGGGGTCAGTGGGCTGGCGGTGGCCGCGGGACCCATCACCGGCGGGTGGCTGCTGGAGCACTTCTGGTGGGGTTCGGTGCTCTACGTGAACGTCCCGGTCACCCTCCTGGCCATCGTCGGAACCCTGCTGCTGGTCCCCGAGTCAGCCGAGAGCGACGCCCCCCGTCTCGACCTGGTCGGCCTGCTCATGTCGATCATGTCCATCGGGATCCTCGTCTACACCATCATCGAGGCCCCCAACTGGGGCTGGGCCTCCACCCGGGCCCTGGGCGGATTCCTGCTCGCCGCGGTGACCACGGCGGCCTTCGTGGGGTGGGAACTGCGGGTCGAACATCCGATGCTGCCGGTGCGGATCTTCACCAACCTCCGGTTCAGCGCCGCCAGCATCTCGATCACCTCGGCCTTCTTCGCCCTGTTCGGCTTCGTGTTCCTGGTGACCCAGTACTTCCAGCTGGTGAGGGGCTACTCCCCTCTCGGAGCGGGCGTGCGGGTCCTTCCCGTGGCCACCGCCGTCGCCCTGTCCTCCGTCGTTGCCCCCCGGCTGGTGGAGCGGGTCGGCACCAAGGCGGTGGTCGTGACCGGCCTGGCCCTCATGAGCGGCGGCTTCGCCTGGATCTCCCTGGTCTCGGCCACCACCTCCTACCTCGAGATCGCCGGCCAGATGGTGTTCCTGGGTACCGGGCTCGGCTTCACCACCGCCCCGGCCACCGAGTCGATCATGGGATCCCTCGACGTCGACAAGGCCGGGATCGGATCGGCCGTGAACGACACCACCCGGGAACTGGGCGGCAC
>DRKF01000068.1 GCA_011051915.1 Acidimicrobiales bacterium
CGCATGGTTTCCAGGGACGGGCTGGCCACCGTGGCCCAGCGTGCCGACGGACCTCGCTGTGTGCGCTCGGCGCGGCGGCGCCTTCGGCCCGAAGGGATCCTGATCCTGGGGGACCGGCGCGAGCATGCGCGGATCGCCGTGGGGTTGGGGCTTCCGGCTCCGCAGAAGGGCTCGTGGGCGTCGGTGCGGGTGGTGCCGGCGGTGCCCGGTTCTGGCCGGTCCGTCGAGATCGGCGGTCGCCTCTGGCGCCGGGCTCGTTCCGAAGATTCCGTTGGTGAGGCCCCCGCCGCGTAGAGCCAGCCGGGGCTGGCTGTCCCGGCCTTCACGCGTTTGGAGTTCTCTGCCGCTGTTGGTGGTGTGTTGGGCGCGTTCGCCCCTAATTCATCTAAACGTCTAGACATCTGAACGAACTCTGACTACGATGCCGCCATGGCTCGTCCGGGGGTGTCGGCAGATGCATTGGCTGCGGCCAGGGGTGATCGGCCCGCCGACCTGCTCCTGGTGGGCGGCAGGGTGTTCAGCCCGGGCTCGCTGGAGTGGATCGACACGAACCTGGCCATCGCCGACGGACACGTGGTGGGGTGGGGCGACCGCGAGGCCGAGGAGACACTCGACGTCGACGGGGCCGCCCTGGTCCCGGCCTTCATAGATGCCCACATGCATCTGGAGTCGACGAAACTGTGGATCGACGAGTTCGTCCGGGCCGTCCTGCCCCACGGAACCACGGCGGTGGCCGCCGATCCGCACGAGCTGGGCAACGTGTTCGGAACCAGGGCCCTGGCCGTCCTCGCCGCTGCCGCCGAGGAACTTCCCTTCACCTTCGGCATGTGCGCCTCGAGCTGTGTGCCGGCCTCCCCCTTCGAGAGTTCGGGGGCCGAGATGGGTGTGGGCGACGTCGTCACCGTCCTCGAGGAGCTGGGCGGCATCGGTGTGGCCGAGGTCATGAACTACCCGGGGGTCATCGCCGGCGACGCGGAGCTGATGGAGAAGATCGCCGCCGCCGGGTCCCGCCGGGTGGACGGGCACGCCCCCGGCCTGACCGGCACGGGTCTCGACGCCTACCTGGCCGCAGGTGTCGAATCCGACCACGAATGCTCCCAGTTGGCCGAGGCCGTCGAGAAGCGTCGCAAGGGGATGTGGGTGTTCCTGCGTGAAGGCTCGGCCAGCCGCGATCTGCTCACCCTGCTGCCGATGGTCCTTTCCAACGGTCCGGGGCTGACCGCCTTCTGCACCGACGACCGTGAGCCGAACAAGATCCGCCGGGACGGGCACATCAACGACTGTGTGCGCATGGCGGTGGCCGCCGGTCTCGACGAACGCCAGGCGCTGGTCATGGCGACGGCCAACCCGGCCTCCTACCACGGCTTCCACCATCTGGGAGCGCTGGGCCCCGGCTACCAGGCCGATGTGCTGGTGTTCGACGAGTTGGCCACCTGGCGGCCCACGCTGGTGTTCCAACGGGGAAGGATGGTGGCCCGGAACGGCGAGGTGGTGCCGGGAGCCGTGCCGTCGGTCGCCCATCCCTCCTGGATGACCCGGTCGATTCAGTTCGCGGCGATCCCCACCGCCGCGGACCTCATGGTCGAGCCGCCTCCGGGGGGACGGTGCCGGGTGATCGGTGTGAAGCCCGGATCACTTCTCACCGATCATCTGGTCTGTGACGTGACCGATCCTGCGAGTGACATCAACCGTCTGGCTGTCGTGGAGCGGCACCACTCCACGGGCCGGGTCGGTGCCGGCTGGGTGGCCAACATGGGGATCGGGCGTGGCGCCATCGCCTCCACGGTGGCCCACGACGCCCACAACTGCGTGGTGGTCGGTGGACGCGGGGACGCCGACGCCCGGGACATGGTCCTCGCGGTGCGGAGGATCGCCGAGATCGGCGGGGGCCAGGTGGTGGTGGCCGGCGGAAAGGTGCTGGCCGAGGTGCCCCTGCCCATCGGAGGCCTCATCAGCGACCGGCCCCGGGACGAGGTCTCCGACCAACTGGAGTTGGCCAACGCCGCGGCCAGGTCTCTGGGAACCACGCTTCGGGCCCCCTTCATGACCATGAGCTTCCTGGCCCTGTCGGTGATCCCCTCCCTGCGACTCAGCGACCAGGGCCTGGTCGATGTCGACAAGTTCGAGCTGACCGAGGTGTGTCTGCCGTGAGGGAACATCACGAGTCGTTGAGGGCCTCGGTCCGCCGCGGCCTGGAGAAGCTGGCTCTGGAGCAGGACCTCTCCGACTCCACCCCGATACCGCCCGAGCGGGAGCTGATGGAGCGGTTCGACGTCAGCCGGGGGACACTCCGCAGCGCCATCGGCGACCTGGTGTCCGCCGGCCTGCTGCGCACCGAGCAGGGCCGTGGAACATACGTCAACAAGGAGGCCCAGGCCCGTCTGCTGGTCTGGGACCGCCTGGCCGACGTCGCCCGTCCCGACTCCCGATTCCACGACGACTACCGACAGTTCGTCCCTGACTTCGTGGGTCGTGACGCCTGCGACGAGGCGGTGCAGAACCTGGCCGCCTGGAAGAACGCGGCGACGGTGTTCATAGCCCCCGACAACAGCCTGGGGGGACTTCGACTGCTGGCCCTCGAACAGGGAAAGCGGGTGCTGGTCCCGACCTACGGGCTGCGCAGGGGTTTCGTACTGCTGGAGGCCGATCTCATCCCGCCCGAACAGCGACCCCTGGCGGCCACCCTCGACGGCATGGAGAGTCTGGGCACCTGTGTCGGGGTCGCCGCGGTGCCGGAGTTCATCGACGGGGTCGACCTCATGGTGTCGGGGGCGGTGGCGGTGACCACCCAGGGCATCCACATCGGCAGCGAGAGCCGCTACCTGGCGGTGGAGCTGGCGGTCCTCACCCAACTCGAGCTGGTCTCCCACCGGACACCGCTGATCGTCACCGCCCACGACTGCCAGGTCCTGGAGGTCGACATGGAACTCTCCACCGTGTCCTGCGTGGCCAGCACCGTGGTGACCCCGACCCGGGTGCTGCACTGCGGTGCTCACACCGGGCGGGCCCGAACGGTCTCGCGGACCGACGAGCGCCGGGTCCTGCGCCTGGTCAACGCCGCCATCGACGAGGAGGTCTCGTGACCGTCGAATCCGAGCAGTCGATCCAGCAGTACCGGGAACAGGTCTGGGGGGAGCTGATCAAGATCGCCCGCCCCGACTCGCGCTTCCACTGGGACTTCAGCCGGTTCATACCCGACTTCCCCGGTAGTGACCGCTGCTCCGACTTCGTGATGGGCCTCGACGCCTATGCACAGCTGGGCGACCGTCAGATCTTCGTCACGCCGGACAACTCGACGGAGGACCTGCGGCGACGCCTGATCCTCGACGACCGGCCCTTCCTCATGACCACCTACGGGCTCCGTCGAGGGTTCGTGCTCGTCGATCCCGCCGATGTCCCGCCGGGTGAGGCCCGTTACGCCGCCACCCTCGACGGGGCCGACCACTACGGTCGGGCCCTCAGCCTCAGCGAACTCGCGGCCGGGAGACCGGTCGGCATGCTCGTCACCGGGGGTTCGGCCGTCAGTCGGAACGGAATCCGGTTCGGCAAGGGCCACGGATACTTCGACTTCGAGTGGGCCCTGTTCTCCGAACTGGGGCTGGTGGACGGTGGTGAGACCGTGATCGCCGTCATGGATGACTGCCAGATAATCGACACCGACCTACCCGGCGAACCCCACGACGTGGTGGTCGACTGGATAGTCACGCCCAGCCGATGCGCGGGGACCGGGCGGGGACCCAGGGGGCCGGGTGCGATCCGCTGGGATCTCATACCGGGGTCGGAGTTCGAGGAACTCGATCTTCTGGACGAGCTCAAAGAGGTGCTCGACATGGGCCAGGAGTAGCGACAGCAATGCCGAATCAAGGGGGGCTACCGAAATGGAATACACCGACCGAAGAACATTTCTGAAGACCATCGCCATGGGGGGAGTGGGGGCGTTCCTCATGGCGGCGTGCGGGGACTCCTCGTCGAGTTCACCGACGGCATCGAGCGCCTCCTCGGGATCCACGTCGAGTGCCGCGGAGATGCGCCAGTTGGCCTTTCAGGCGGCGTGGATCAACGACGCCGAGTTCATCGGCTACTTCATCGGGATCGACAACGGGTACTACTCCGACGAGGGACTTGAGATCGACTACCTCTCCGGCGGCCCCGACGTCATCCCCGAGAGCTCCCTGCTGAGCGGGAGAGCACCCATAGCCCTGACCACGCCGGACACCACCATCAAGGCCATCAGCGAGGACGGGGCCAAGCTCAAGATCATCGGAACCCAGTTCCAGAAGAACCCCATCGGGGTCGTCAGTCTCGTCGAGAGCGGTATCAACTCACCCCAGGACCTGGTCGGGAAGACCCTGGCGGTTCCGCCGGTCAACACCCTCAGCGTCGAGGCCATGTTCCGCCTCAACGACATCGACCCTGCCGACGTCAACATCGTGCCCTACCAGTTCGACCCCACCCCGCTGATCAAGCGGGAGATCGACGCCTCGCTGGACTTCACGGTGAACGTGCCGTTCTCCATCAGGGAGGCGGGGGAGGAAGCCACGTCCTTCCTTCTCTACGACTACGGCTTCACCACCTACAACGACACCGTGGTCGTGACCGAGGAGGCCCTGAACGAGCGGCGGGACGACCTGGTGAAGTTCCTGCGGGCCAGCCGTCGGGGCTGGAACGAGAACTTCCAGGACCTCGACAAGTATCCGGCGATGTTCGGTTCGACCTGGTTCTCCGGCACCGGACGATCGGTCGCCAACGAGACCTTCTACAACAACGCCGCCAAGGACTTGATCGACCATCCGAACGGGGTCTACACGATGACCGAGGAGGACATCGCCGCCAACCTGGAGGCGCTGGCCTCCATCGGGATCAACGGCGATCGCGACATGTTCGACACGACACTGCTCGAGGAGATCTGAGCGGCCGCCGATCGTTCAGGTCCGTCTGCGTGGATGGAAAGGGGTAGCCAGACATGGGGTCCACTGAGACGGTGGCCTCAGGCCTCTCAGTTGCGTCGGTTTCACGGACCTTCTCGGTGAAGGGCAGCACGGTCCGGGCCCTCGAGGAGGCCACCCTGGCGGCCCCACTGGGATCGTTCACCGCCCTGATCGGTCCATCGGGCTGCGGCAAGTCCACCCTGTTGCGTCTGCTGAGCGGACTGGATCGTCCCGACTCCGGTGAGCTGCGCATAGGTGATCGCAGTCCGGACCAGGTTCGACTGGCCGGCGGAATCGGGATCGTGTTCCAGGATCCGGCCCTGCTGCCCTGGCGCACGGTGGTCGGAAACATCTCCCTTCCCCTCCAGGTCAAGGGCGACTCCGTTTCCGAGGCCCGGGACCGCATCCACTCGCTCATCGAGCTGGTGGGTCTGAAGGGTTTCGAGAAGGCTCACCCGGGCCAGCTCTCCGGAGGCATGCGCCAGAGGGTGGCCATCGCCCGGGCCCTGGTCACCGAGCCCTCGGTCCTGTTGCTCGACGAGCCGTTCGGCGCCCTCGACGAGATCCTCAGAAGGACCATGAACGAGGAGCTTCAGCGGATCTGGATGGAGCGACGCCCGACCGCGGTGCTGGTGACCCACTCCGTCGAGGAGGCGGTCTTCCTCGCCGATCAGGTGGCGGTGATGGCAAAGCAGCCGGGGCGGGTGCTGGACACCATCGAGATTCCCTTCGAACGTCCCCGACGAGCATCGCTCGTCCGGTCCCCGGAGTTCCGGGCCGTGGCCGATCACCTCTCCGAGAAACTCTTCGGACCTACGTGAGCGGCGCGTCGGAGAGGATCCTGCGGATCCGTAGTGCGATCGCCATTGCCGCGATGCTGGCGGCGTGGGAGATCGTGGGTCGGTTCGAGCTGATAGCGAACGGGGCCTTCCCGGCCCCGACCGCGATCCTCTCCGGCCTGTGGGCCGATTCCGATCTCTACTGGCGGCACATCTCGGCCAGCGTCCGGTCGGCGTCACTGGGGTTCGTCATCGGCAATGTGATCGCGGTGCTCATGGCGGTGCTGTTCGTACAGTTCCCGGCCACCGAACGGCTGATGAGCGGGATCAACATCACCCTCTTCGCCATGCCCCTGATAGCGGTGGTTCCGGTGCTGGTCCTGGCCTTCGACGGCTCCACACCGCAGGTGGTACTCGCCGCGGTGGCCGTCTACTACCCGACAATGTCGTCGATGCTCCTCGGTCTCAGGAACGTCGACGACCGTCTCGTCGACGCCATCCGCGGTTTCGGCGGTGGGTCACTGGCGATCCTGCGCCGGGTGAGGCTGAGAGCGGCGCTGCCGGCATTGACGATAGGTCTGCGCACCGCCGCTCCCGCTGCGGTCCTGGGCTCACTCCTGGCCGAGTTCGGAAGCGGTTCCCGCTGGGGTCTGGGGACCTTTCTCCTGGGCTCCCTGGGGGCCGGAGACCCGGCCCGGTTGTGGGGAATAGGGCTGGTGGCGACCGGCATCGCCGGTGTCGGCTACGGCGTGTTCGCCCTGGTGGCGAAGGTGACCACCCGGCAGGTGGCCTCGGAGACGCTGGCGACCTCTCCCGTCCCGGCATCGGGGAGCAGGGAGGAACACCCCGTCACCCGGTTCCTGTACGCCCTGGCCTCGCTGATCGTCGCTCTCGGTGCGTGGCAGTTGCTGCTGGCCGTGATCGACCTGAACCCGATCCTGACCCGATCCCCGGTGGGGGTCGTGCGCTTCCTGTTCACCGAGGACGGATCCGGCGAGGCCCGGGCCCGCCTGGTGACAGCGCTCGGCGAGACCCTGCCGGCGGTGTTCTGGGGACTGGCCGCCGGTCTGGTGGCGGCGTTCGTGTTCGCCGTGGTTCTCACCCTGCTGCCGTCGGTGGGGCGTTCCGTACTGCCCTTCGCCCTGATATCGCAGACCATGCCGCTGGTGGCGTTCACGCCCCTGATCGCGCTGGTCTTCGGGCGAGGTGCCTGGACGACGATCGTGGTCACCATCTCGGTGACGTTCTTTCCGAGCTTCGTGACCATCGCCCAGGGTCTGGCGATGACCCCGAGGAGAGCCGTCGATGTCGTGCAGATCTATGGGGGTTCGAAGCTCACCGTGTTGCGGCTGGTCAGTGTCCCCTCGGCGGTTCCGTACCTGCTGGCGGCCGCCCGTCTGGCCGCTCCGAGGGCCCTGTTGGGGGTGATGGTGGCGGAGTGGTTGGCCACGGGCCGGGGCCTGGGAAACCTGCTCAACGAATCTCGTGGCCGGTTGGACTTCGGCATGATCTGGTCGGTGGCGGCAGTGTCGGTGGTCGTCGCCATCGCCCTCTACCGGGTCTTCGTGGCGATCGACCAGATGGTCATGAAGCGGTACCTGGGGGGTTGAGGAAGGCCCCCGCCGCGTAGAGCGACTGAGGCTCCGCTCGCGCATGTCTCGCATTCTCTGGGTGACCTTCACCTGTCGCATGCGGCTTCGAGTGGGAATTGCGTTCTGCCCGGCCCGTAGTCTGGTGTCCCGGAAGGGAAGGGGCGTTTCGTGGTGGATGGTGGTGATTACCGGGTGGTAGGCCGGTCGAGGTGACGCACGTGGCAAGCTCCGGTCAGTTTGTCGCCGCTAGTGGTTTCGCCTGTGCGCCCTTTGCCTTTTGGTAGGCCTTGACCCACCTGGCGATGTAGGTGTCGCCATCGGGGAAGCCGTGCATCTCCGTGTGCTCGACCGTCTTGGAGGCCAGGCCGTCCCACTCGTCGAGATTTCCCGGGCCGTGGATCTCCCACCCGAGTTCATCGAGGGTCCAGAGGCCCTTGGCGGAGTTGTGGATCATGTTGGTCGTGGCCCAGTTGGTCTCGTCGTCGGATCCGCCCACCGCCACGGGAAGCACGTGGTCGATAGTGGGAATGAGGTCCCAGTACGCCCGATGGGTCTCGGAGAACTTCCAGTTGCTGTGGAATGGGAACTCCTCGGGGAGTTCCAGCGATATCAACCGGAGTGCGGCCGGGAATACCAGGCGGCGGCCGCTGTAACGGTCGATGAAGCCGTCGCGGAGGAATACCCTCATGGCCTGCAAGGGGGTATACGAGCGTTGTTTCTTCTCGATACGCTCGAATGGCAGCCTCTCCCTCAGGGTCAACCGTGCACTCGCCTTGTCGCCAAGGATGAGGTGGTCGAGGACCAAGTTGAGAGGGTCCGGATCGGTGGTCATGCGCTGGAACCTAGCCAACGGGCGCGACCTGCCGCGTTCCCGTTCGGGTCGGGGCGTTCATCGGGCCCGGTGCTCCAGACATCCGGCGTGGCTCCTTCTGGCGGGATGCCACGGCTCGGCAGCGGGTGAGTCCCGTCGTTTGGTGTGGGAGGGCTGGCATTCGGGTTTGGGTCGTGAACACGTGGGCAGCTCAGGGAATCCTGCCTCGATCTTCGGGCAGGGGGTCACCTGCCCCCTGGCGGGACATGTCCATCGAGGTCCTGGCCACCGGCCTGTTACGGCTGGGAGTCGTGGCGGTCTAGGTCGTGGCGCAGCGTCCTCCGACCCTCACCCAGCGGTTCGGCCCGTGGCGCTCAGGTCACGCCCTGGATCGAGCGTCGTCCCAGCTGCAGGGGGGTGAGGCTCCGGACCGGGCCTCCCGGATGGCAGGGCCGTGCGACTTCTGTGCTGCCATCGCTGATGACGTCCACGTCGGGTCGCCGCTCCGGACGGATTGCACTCGGGTCGTAGTGGTGTGTGCAGGGGGGCCGGCTGTATCCGACCCTTGGCCAGACCGCGGCCGCCAAGGCGCCCTCCCAACGGGATGCCATACCTTCCGTCAGCTCCATGCCGGTTGCGGGATCGGCCGGAATCTGGTCACATGATGTACGTGGCGTGATGGGGAGCCACCGGGGCTCTTGTCCGAGCAGGTGTTCTCGCGCCGCTCCACGAAGGAGATTCGGATGGCGGCTGGACGAGCAACTCGGTCGACCCGCAACCTCGCCCTGGGCCTCGGCGGCGTCGTTCTGGCGGCCGCGATCGCCGTCGCCTTTTTCGTGCTGGGCGGAGGCGACTCCTCACCCGACAGCGACAATGCTGCTCCTCCCAGTACGGCGGAAAGCGCCGCCCCGGCCACCACTGCACCGGGCACCACCGACAGCCCCGGCTCGGTCAGTGTCACCACCGGGACAACTCCGCCCACCTCCCTGACGGATGACCCGCTCTGTGTCATCACACCGGCGGCGGGGGCGACCGCGGTCGACAACAGCCGCCAGCTCTATGCCCAGGCCGAGATGCTCATGGCCCGGGCCCAGGACGAAGAGGTCGGCCTGATGCAGGAGTATCTCGACCTCAAGACCTACGGGGTGCAGCGGGCGATCATCGAGCAGGCCCTTCTCGACCAGGCCTCCGCCGCGACCTTCGATGAGGCCTTGTTCCTCGAAGCTCTGCGGGCCGAACCCGAGACAGCCAACCTGACCGCCGCCGAGGCCGAGCAGATCCTGACGAACGCCCCGACCGCCAGCGGTGCCTCCTATGACACTTTTGAACTGCTCTTCGCCCGCGCCTGTCCGGCAACGGCCGCGGCCCAGGCGGCGGAGCGGGGAGAGACCTGCAGCCCCGACGACACCCTGTGCGCGGTCGTGGTGTGCACAGGCGACAGCTCCTTCGCATTGTCGGGCCGCTC
>DRKF01000069.1 GCA_011051915.1 Acidimicrobiales bacterium
CCGGTCACGAAGGGATTGATTCGAATCGACATCAGGCGACCGTACCAATGACCTGCGTGCGAGACCGGCATCGACGACGGCCTCGCCTCCGACGGTCATAATTGAAGCGAGTGTCGAGTCCCCGACGGTGGGGACCACTACGGACACACCCGACGATGGGGGACTCATGCCCTACTGCCCGAGTTGCGGAGCCCAACACCCTGAGGGCGCCACCTACTGTCCCGAATGCGGTCGCGCGGTCGGGACGGGAGCAGTGGCCGGGGCTCCACCACCACCACCTCTGCCGACCGTGGGGCTCAGGGCCGAACCCCGTCACGTCGGTGGGCTGGCTATGGCTCTCATGGTCCTGTTCGGCGTGGCCTTCCTGACCACCCTGTTCGGAGCCATCAAGACCTGGGCCCTGCTCGGCGTGATCGCCGACATCCCCGACTCCGGTGGCGGATTCGGTGACCTGATCGCCGTGGACGACGCACTCACCGGCAGCGATCAGTTCCTGGTTCTGTCGGTACTGGCCGCCATCGCCATCCTGATCCTGCTGATCATCTTCACCTACCGGATCCACCGCAACATCGACGCCTTCGGCGGCACGAACACCCGCCTGGGCCACGGCTGGGCCATAGGTGGTTGGTTCGTCCCCCTGGCCAACTTCGTGCTTCCCCTGCTGTGCCTGATGGACGCCGACCAGGCCGCCCACCTCGAACCCGGGGGCGACACCAACATCCGCCGGGCCCGCTGGTCGAAGATCATCCTGGTGTGGTGGCTGCTGTTCTCCGCCGGCTACGTGCTCAACTTCATCGGTAACACCCAGGCCATCGCCCTGGCGCCCGAGGGCCCCGATCTCCTGGTCGACGTGGGCATCGTCGACAACCCGACCGACGCCTACGGCGCCTACGCGGTCGTGTTCATCGGGAGTGCCCTGCTGGCCGTGGCTGCCGTGGTCGCCGTGAAGGCTGTTCATACGATCTGGAAGAACCAGGAGGCCCAGATCGAACGCCTGGGACAGTCGAGCGGCGCCGCCGCCCCGGCCCCGCAGAGTCTGGTTCCCGGCTGGAACCCCACCGCCTCATCGCCGAGTTCGGCGATGGACACGGATCGGTCCACGATCGCCCCACCCAGCAACTGGGCACCACCCCCTCCCCCACCGCCAGGGTCGACCGCGACGGGAGATGGTCCCCCTCCCCCACCACCGGGGCCGGCCCCCACGGGAGATGTTCCCCCTCCCCCACCGCCGCCGCCCAACTGAGGAGATTGGGTCGACCGGGGAAAACGCTCTTCACCGAGCTGCCGCCGCCCGGCTCCGGGCCGGGGGCGGTCGATGGCAACATGGATTCCGGGGGAGAACCCGCTTGCGCCGAACACCTCACTTCGGCGACCGGGCCGGTCAGTCCAGGCCGGCGACAACCTCGGCCATCAACTCACCGGCCTCGGTGGGATTCTGACCCACCCGGACCCCGGCGTCGCGCAGGGCCTCCATCTTGGCCTTGGCCGTGCCCTTGCCACCCGACACGATGGCTCCGGCGTGGCCCATCTTCTTTCCGGGAGGAGCGGTCACACCGGCGACATAGGAGACCACCGGCTTGGTCATGTTGGCCTTGATCCACGCCGCGGCCTCCTCCTCGGCCGAGCCGCCGATCTCGCCGATCATCATCACCGCCCGGGTGTCGGGATCGGCCTCGAAGGCCTCGAGACAGTCGATGAACGATGTTCCGGGAACGGGATCGCCCCCTATGCCCACGCAGGTGGTGCAGCCGATGTCCTTCTGCTTGAGTTCGTAGAGGGCCTGGTAGGTGAGGGTGCCCGAACGGCTCACGATCCCGACCGGGCCGCCGGGCTTGGCGATGTGGCCGGCGGTGATACCGATGTTGGCCTTCCCCGGCGAGATCAGTCCGGGGCAGTTCGGCCCCAGCAGACGGACACCGGGGTAGTCACGCTTGAGCTTGTTGTAGAACCAGGCCTCGTCGTGGGCGGGTACACCCTCGGTGATGACCACGATGAAGTCGATGCCCCCTTCGGCGGCCTCCATGACCGCGTCCCTCACGAAGGGGGCGGGTACGAATATGCAGCTGGCGGTGGCCCCGGTCTTCTCGACCGCCTCGGCCACGGTGGCGTAGATGGGAATCCCGTCCACGTCGGAGCCCGCCTTGCGGGGGTTGGTCCCGGCCACGACCTGGGTGCCGTACTCACGGTTCAGCAGACCGTAGTAACGGCCGGTGGAGCCGGTGAGGCCCTGGTACACGACCTTGGTGTTCTCGTCGACGAAGATCGACATTGTTCTCTCCTGAGGGGTCGGGGCTGATCAGCCGGCGAGGGCCACGGCGCGGCGGGCGGCGTCGAGCATGGTGGGTTCGAGCATGAGGCGGTCGGACAGATGGGGGGCGAGCATCTCCCGACCCTGCTCGGCGTTCGTTCCGTCGAGACGAATCACTATCGGGGAGTCGATGTCCACCTGGGACAGGGCCTCGATGATCCCGTTGGCGACCACCTCGCCCCGGGTGATGCCGCCGAAGATGTTGATGAAGATGGACGACACCTTGGGGTCGTTGTTGATTACCTCCAGCGCCCCGGCCATCACCTCGGCATTGGCGCCTCCACCGATGTCGAGGAAGTTGGCGGCGTTACCGCCCACCTGGTTCACGACGTCCACGGTGCTCATGGCCAACCCGGCACCGTTGGCGATCACCCCGACGGTTCCGTCCAGCCCTACGTACTGCAGGCCCTTGGCGTGGGCCGCCTGCTCCCTCTCGTCGCGGGACTGGGTGGCGTCGTACTCCTCGTAGTCGGGGTGCCGGAACACCGCGTTGGCATCGAGGGTGACCTTGGCATCGAGAACGTGCACCCGGTTGTCGGGAGTGAGGATCAGCGGGTTGATCTCGACGAGATCGGCGTCGCCCTCGACATAGGCCTGGTAGAGCTTCCGCACGATGTCGACGGCGCCGTCACGGGCCGCCGGGTTCAGATTGGCGGCGTCGACCCAGGCGGCGGCCGCCTCCTCGGTCAGACCCACCACCGGATCGACCCAGATCTTGGCTATGGCGTCGGGGTTCTCCTCGGCCACGGCCTCGATCTCCACACCACCTTCGGCGGAGAGCATCCCCAGATGGAGCTTGGCCGAGCGGTCCAGGGTGAAACTGGCGTAGTACTCCTCGGCGATGTCGGAGGCCTTCTCGATCCACAGGCGCTTCACGACATGGCCCCGGATGTCGAGACCCAGGATGTTCTCCGCATGGGTGCGCACGTCGTCGACGGTGGCGGCGAACTTCACCCCTCCGGCCTTGCCCCGCCCACCGGTGTGGACCTGGGCCTTGACCATGACCGGTGGACCCAGGCGCTCGGCGGCGGCCACGGCATCCTCGACCGTGAACGCCACCTCACCGGGTGACACCGGCATCCCGTAGGCAGCAAAGAACTGCTTTCCCTGATATTCGAACAGATCCACTCGGACTCTCCTGACGAACCGGCACGCGTGGGCGCGCCGGATCAACGACCTGGGCCGCCATACTAGGGCTCCGACGGACACCAACGATCATCCGGAGACGGCGACTCGACATGAGCGATACCTCCAAGAGGGTGGTGGCGGGAATCGTGGCGGTGGTGGTGACCATCGGCGCCCTCTACCTGGTGGCGGCGGGGCCGGCGTCGGATCGGGCGACCACCCAGCTGGGGGACGAGGTGTTCGGGGACCTCGAAGCCGCCTCGGTGGCCGCCGATGTGGCGTCCGACGGGCCCCTGTTCTTCGCCGACCTGACCGGCGGCTCCCGCGACATCTGGGTCACCCACTCCGGGGTCGCCGACAACACCGGCTTCGATGCCCTCTCCGCTCTGGATCCCGCCGGTTGTCCGGTCGACTGGGACCGGGAGCGGGGTGAGTTCGTCAGCACCTGCGACGGTACGGGCTACGGGCCCGACGGCACGGGCCTGACCCACTATCCGGTGACCGTGTCCGACGGGAAGCTGGTCATAGACCTGAATTTCGATCAGCGGGGCGACTGACCCGATCCCGAGTCGGTCTCACAGGACCACGAACACCGCGGGGTGGCCCGAGCACCGGCACGGGTGATCGAACCGAGTTCAGATGGGTTCCAGCGGAGCCAGACTGATCAGCAGTCTCTTCTCGCCCACCTCGGGGAATCTGACCACGGCCTCGGCCTTGTCGCCGCTTCCGATCACCTCGATGACCACACCCTCGCCCCACTTGCGGTGGCGGATGTCGTCGCCGGCCTTGAACCGATGGGCCCCCGCCGAGGCCCCCTTGGCCCCGACCGCCATGGCCCTCTCCACCGCCCTCTCGCGCGCCGCCTCCCTGCGGCGGGCCCGGCGTTCCTCCTGGCGGCTGCTCAGAGCGGAGGACGAGTCGCCACGCGACCAGGGTCCCGAATCCTCGTCGGGGTCGAAGCTGCGGTAGGACGCCCGGCCCGTGGACACTCCCCGGGGTTCACTGCGATCCTCCAGCAACTCGGCGGGGATCTCCTCGATGAAGCGACTGGGCGGGTTGTACTGGGTGGACCCGTAGATGGTGCGGCTCCAGGCGTGGGTCAGGTACAGCCGCTCCCGGGCCCGGGTGATGCCCACGTAGCAGAGCCTCCGCTCCTCCTCGAGCTCATCGGGGTCGCCCAGGGCTCGCAGATGGGGGAAGATCCCGTCCTCCATGCCCATCAGGAAGACCACCGGGTACTCCAGGCCCTTGGCCGAGTGGAGGGTCATGAGCAGGATCTGCGACTCGTCGCCGTCGAGCTGATCGGTGTCGGACACCAGACTGACCTGCTCGAGGAACTCCTCGAACCCCGAGAACTCCTCGGCCGTGCCGATCAGTTCGGCCAGGTTCTCCAGGCGCCCCTCGGACTCGATGGATCTCTCGTTGCGGAGTTCCTCGATGTACCCCGACCGTTCCAGGGCCTGGCGCAACACCTCGGCCGGACCGACCCCCGTCGGCACGGTTTCCGCGGGCACGGTTTCCGCGGGCACGGCTCCTGCGGTGGGTTCGGCTTCGGCGGAGTCCACCGCCGGATCGAACGATGCGAGGCCCAGGGGCGCCAGGGGATCGTCGGGGCGGGGACCACCACCGGCGGTCAGACGGTCGCCGGCCATTTCGGTGAGCTCGTCGATCAGGCCCAGGAAGGAGGCGATCCCCTTGGCGGCCCGACCGCCAACCCCGGCCTCCTCCCACCGCCGCAGGGCCTCGATGAAACTGAGACCGTTGATGCGGGCCCAGTTGTCGATCTTGGCGATGGAGGAACTGCCGATCCCCCTCTTCGGGACGTTGACGATGCGCTTGAGGGAGACCTCGTCGGAAGGGTTCACGACCGCCCTCAGGTAGGCCAGGGCGTCCTTGATCTCC
>DRKF01000070.1 GCA_011051915.1 Acidimicrobiales bacterium
GCGGCGGGTGGACGGCACGCGCGTCGTCCGGGTCCACGACATCGGGGAGACCGAGGAGGGTCAGCCCTACTTCGTCATGGACTACGCCTCCCACGGGACGGTCGAGGACCGGCTGATCGAGCTGGCCGCGGCGGGCGAGAAGCTCGATTCCAATGACGTCCTTCGCTTCTGCCGGCAGCTGGCGGCCGGGGTGGCCGAGGTGCACAGGCTCCAGGTCGCCCACCGGGACCTCAAGCCCTCCAACCTCCTGCTCCGGGTCGTGGACGATCCATCGGGTGGGTCGGGTATCGATGTGGGGACGACCCTCGTGCACCGCAACGAGAGGGTGGTGGTGAGCGATCTCGGCCTGGCCAAGGACCTGCTGGGGCCCACCCGCCTGACGGTGGCCGCCGGCACCCCTGGTTACATGGCCCCCGAACAGCACGATCCCTCGGCCCGGATCGACGGCCGGGCCGATCTCTACGCCTGTTCCGCCATCCTGCAGAGGGTCGTCACCGGCGCCCATCCCGAGCCCGCCGGACCCGAGGTCGACCCAGCGGCACTCGACGACCTGCCCCCCGAGGCCGCCGAGCTGCTCATGAGGGGACTGTCGGAGGACCCCGAGGATCGTTTCGGGACGGCCGAGGAATGGCTGACGGCGGTGGAGGCCGCCATCGACGCCCTGGCCCCTCTCGAGGCGGTTCCCCCCGAGGTGGGCGAGCTGGTTTCCGGGCTGTCCCGACTCTCCGGCGAGGGAGGCACCAGAGGCCGGCCACGGTCGGTCGGTTCGGCCCCGCGGGGCGGTGCCCGCGCCCCGGTCCCCGCCCCGCCCCGCTCATCACCGCGAAGGCGGATCCTGATCGCCGCCGCGGTGGTCACACTGGCGGTTGCGGCCGGTGCGGCCGCGCTGTTCCTGCGCTCCCGTGGCGACACGACCGGACCGACAGCTACCGCCGACCCCACCACCACACCCTCCGGGTCGGTTCCCCCCGCCACGTCCTCCACCACACCCTCGGAGGTTTCCGAACCCGGCCCGACCACCCAGCCCCCGGACCTCGGGGCTGAACCGGCTCTGGAGAGCACCCTTTACGACCCCATCTCCCTGGCGGTCGGGTCCGACGGGTCGCTGGCGGTGGCCGAACAGTCCGCCAACCGGGTTCGTCTCCTGTCCGGCGACCGGCTACGCGCTCTGGCCGGGACCGGCCGGTTCGGATCGGGTGGGAACACCGGACCCGCGGTCGAGGCCGAACTGTCCGAACCCCACGGCATCGACTACGGCCCCGACGGATCGCTGTACGTCGTCGACACCGGGAATCTGGTCGTACGGCGGATCACACCCGACGGTCGGATAGATGTCGTGGCCGGGTCGGGCCAGGCCGGTACCGGAGGTGACGGCGGGCCGGCGACCTCCGCCCAGCTGTCGCCCACCGACGTGGCCGCCCTCCCCGACGGGGGGTTCCTCGTGGCCGACGGGGACAACGGGCTGGTGCGATGGGTGTCGGCGAACGGGGTGATACAGACAGTTCTGGAGCCCGGATCGACCGGCGCGACCGAGGTGGTGGCACCGGTCGCCGTCGATGTCTCGGCCGACGGTTCCTTCGTCGTGGCCGATTTCCTGGGTCAGAGGATCCTGAGGGTCAGCGGGGTGGAGGATCCCGTCGTCGAGGTCGTGGCCGGGACCGGGGAGCCCGGTGATTCCGGTGATGGCGGGCCGGCGACGACAGCACAGTTGGCCTTCCCCAGTGATGTCGCCCTCGGCGGGGACGGGTCCGTGTACGTGGCCGACCGTCTGAACCACCGCATCCGACTCATCGACGGAAACGGGCTCATCAGCACGGTGGCCGGGACCGGGGAGGGGGGACTGACCGGCGACGGTGGACCGGCCACCGAGGCTCAGCTGTGGCATCCGATGTCGGTGGCCGTCGGACCCGACGGATCGTTGTTCATCGCCGACGGCTTCAACAATCGGATCCGCGTTGTCACCGCCGACGGCACCATCGAGACCGTCGCCGGTTCGGGGCCCCGGGGTGAGGTCGGCGACGGGGGGCCGGCCACCGCCGCCCCGCTCGGGGATCCCTTCGGCCTGGCTTTCGACGGCGACAACCTGCTCGTGGCGGAGAACTGGACCGGACGACTGCGGACGATCGACCCCGAGGGCGTCATCGGCACCCTCGTGGGTTCGATACTCGGGGAAGGGGACCTGATCAACCCACTGGTCACCCCCACCGGAGCGTCGGTGTCGTCGGACGGCCGCATCGCGGTCGCCGAGTCGGGGCTGCACCGGGTGACCGTGATCGACGGCGACAGCCGGCAGGTGGTGGCGGGAAGCGGAACCAGCGGGTTCTCCGGTGACGGCGGGCCGGCCGAACTGGCCACCCTCTCGGCGCCCCTGGGGGTCCGCTGGACCGCCGACGGAGATCTTCTGGTGGCCGACAGCGGCAACCATCGGGTGAGGAGAATCACCTTCACCGACGGTGGGCCGGTCATGGAGACGGTGGCCGGGACCGGGGAGATCAATCCCACTCCCGACGGACGGGCTCCACTGGAGACCGCCATCCTGTTCCCCTACGACGTGATCGAGGGCCCCAACGGCGAGATCTTCATCAGTGAGGGAGTGGGCAGCCGGGTGAGACGGATCACCGCTGACGGTGAGGTCACCACCGTGCTCGGCACTGGTGTGGCGGGGTCCTCAGGTGACGGTGGACCCGGAACCTCGGCCCAGGTCGACACACCCAGCGGGCTGGCACTGGCCCCCGACGGTTCCCTCTTCGTGGCCGATCTCCGGGGCCACCGGATTCGGCGTCTGGCCCCCGACGGCACCGTGACGACCGTCGCCGGCACCGGAGCCCCCGGATACTCCGGCGACGGCGGACCCGGGACCGAGGCCCAGCTCAACTCGCCGTCGTTCCTCGTCGTGAACGGGAACTCCCTGCTCATCGCCGACACCGGCAACCGGCGGGTCAGGATCCTGGATCTCGGAACCGGCACCATCGCCACCGCAGCCGGGGCGTTCTGAGCCTGTCACGTACGGGACACCCCGGCTGAACCCTGGCATGATGCCGACGTGGCGGTACCCGATCGAATCGGCCGATACCGGATTGTCCGACTGATCGGCACCGGGGCGGGCAGCACGGTCTTCGAGGCCCACGACGAGGAACTCGACGTGCCGGTGGCCGTCAAGGTCCTGGCGGAGAACTGGCTCCACCGCGAGGACGTCGTGAGCTCCTTCCTGCGGGAGGCCCGACTGCTGAGGTCGCTGGAGGACCCGAGGGTCGTGGCCGTGCACGACATCGGTCGACTCGACTCGGGCCAGCCCTACCTGGTCATGGATCTGCTGCCCGCCTCGCTGTCGGACCGACTGGTCGGTGCCGAGGCCGACCCCGCCGCCGCCCTCCGGGTCGGACACGAGCTGGTCAGGGCCCTGGAGGTCCTGCACTCACGGGGCCTGGTCCACCGCGACATCAAACCCGCCAATCTGTTCGTCCTGGCCGAACCCGATCCCGGTGGTCCCTTCCCGCCCGGAGCCCGGATCGTCCTGGGGGATTTCGGCCTGGTGGGAGTCACCGGTGAGTCGGGTCCCGCCGGTGGAACGCCGGGCTACATGTCCCCCGAACAGGCCCGGGGTGATCCCCTCGACGAAAGAGCCGACATCCACGCCGCGGCGGCGGTGATCCACAGGGTCGCCACCGGGCAGCTGCCACCTCGGGGCGAGCTTCCCCGAGACCTCCGCCCCGCGGTCGAAGCCGGGCTCGCTCCCGATCCCGCGGCGCGACCCAGAAGCATCGGTGACCTGGCGGCCCTTCTGGACGGGGCCGGGTCCCGCCGGGTCCGCCCCCGCACCTGGGCGGCGGTGGGGGTCGTGGTGGTGGCGCTCGTCGCCCTGGCGGGCCTGTCGATCGCCCGCAGGCTCGGGTCCGGGGGCGCCTCCACCACCGGCGCCGTCCTCGGGCCTGCTTCCGGTACCGCAGCCGATCCGTTGCTGTTCGGTCCCCGAGGTGTGGACGCCGCGGGCGGTCTGATCGCGGTGGCCGACACCGAGAACCACCGCATCGTCGTCATCGACCGCGACCGGGTGTCGGTGTTCGGCGGATTCCGATCGCCCTCCGATGTCGCCATCGCTCCCGACGGGGCGATCCTCGTGGCCGACACCGGCAGCAACCGCGTCCTGCGTCTGGCGGAGGGGTCGATCTCGACCGTCGCCGGTGACGGTACCTCCGGCTTCTCCGGCGACGGAGGCCCCGCCGAATCGGCCCGGCTGAATCATCCCCTGGGTATCGGCTTCGACGACCGGGGGAACCTCCTGGTCGCCGACAGCGGTAACCACCGGGTGAGACGGATATCCGACGGCACCATCGAGACCATCGCCGGCAACGGGCTGGAAGCCGACAGCGGGGACGGCGCCCCCGCCCTGGAGGCGTCCCTCCTCCATCCCGTGGACGCCGTTGGGTGGCGGGGAGGGGTGGCGATAGTGGACCGGGATGCCAATCGGGTGAGGTGGACGGCACCGGAGGGGACCATCTCCACGATCGCCGGAACCGGTTCTCCCCTCTCCGAGGGAGACGGGGGACCGGCAGTCACGGCCTCACTGCTGCGACCCACCGCCATCGTCGCCGCCGGTGACGGATCCCTGCTGGTGACCGACGGGGCGGGTTCGGTGCGCCGTCTGACCTCCGACGGGACCATCTCCACAGCTGTCGGTGGTCTCGATTCGCCGCGTGGCGCCGGGGAGGACGGCGGTTCCATCTTCGTCACCGGAGCCGGGGGCCTCACCCGCTCCGGACCCGACGAGCCGACCGTCGTTCTCCTCGATGTCGAGCCGTTCGGGCCCATCGGCGACGGGGGTGACGCCACCGCGGCGTCACTGCTGGACCCCCTCGCCGTCACCCGCCTGGACGACGGACGCCTCGTCATCGCCGACAGCGGACACTCCGCCCTGAGGATCGTCGACACCGACGGGACCATGAGCTCCTCTCCCGTGTGGGTGGAGGTCGCCGATCTGGCCGCCGCTGCTGACGGAACGGTCATCGCACCGGTTCCCTCCGAGCACCGTGTGGTCCGGATCGACATCGACTCGGGCACCGTGAGCACCGTTGCCGGTGGGGGAAGCGCCGGGGACACCGGCGACGGCGGACTGGCCGCCGATGCTCGCCTACGCCGGCCCGAGGGGGTGGCGGTGGACCGGGACGGAACCGTCTACATCGCCGACGCGGAAGCCCACCGGATCCGGGCGGTCTCCCCCGACGGGGTGGTGAGAACCGTGGTCGGAACCGGTGAGCCCGGATCGACGGCCGCTGACGACCCGACCCGGATCGGTCTCAACGGCCCCACGGCGGTGGTGGTGGGGACGGACGGTGAGCTGTACGTGGCCGACGAGGGCAACCGCCGGATCCTGGTGGTTCGCGACGGCTCCGTCGAGGTCCTGGCCACCGACATCGACAGCCCCCACCGCCTGGCGGTCTCGGACCGGGGGGTGTTCGTCCTGTCGGGCTCGACCGTCCTGCGAATCTCCCCGGGCGGTACGACCTCTGTCGTCGAACTCGCATCCTCCCGGGGGGACCTGGCCACGGGAGGGTCGGGCATCCTGGTCCTGGACGCCTGTCGAGGCACTCTCGGCGAAACGGTGGACGGGGAGATCAGGATTCTGGCGGGGCGCCCGATTCCGTCGTGCCCATGATCTTCTCGGCCACGAGCTGCCTGCCCCGCCGAATCCGGGTCCGGACCGTGTTGAGCGGCACGTCCAGCCGCTCGGCTATGGCGGCGTAGTCCAGGCCCTCGACATCACGCAGGATCACCGGCTCCCGCAGCTTGGGGTCGAGCTGGTCCAGGGCGTCCCGGAGAGCCTCGTGGCTGGCGATGATGCTGCTCATCCGGCGCACCTCCTCGGCCAGACCACTCATGTCCTCACCGTCGGGGGAGGGAACCCGCTTGTTGCGCCGGATGACCTGAAGGGCCTCGCGTTCGGCCACCCGGTACAGCCAGGTCGTGAAGCGGGCCCGACCCTCGAAACTCGCTATGGCCCGGTTGAGGCTCATGAGGGTGGCCTGGACCGCGTCGTTGACGTCATCCTCGTCGATGAGCAGTTTCCGGATGGCTCCCTCGGCCAGCCGGTGCTTGAGTACCAGCTGGAGCAGCCGATCCAGGGCGGGGCTGTCCCCCGAGGCCGCCCGTTCGGCCAGGGGCACTATCAGCTCGTCGATCCGGGCGAAGTCACCGTCGGCCCGAGCCCGACCGATCTCGTGGTCCAGATTCCGGTCCCCCCGACGGCTGGAACTCTCGTCAGCTGCCATGGGTGCGAGTGTACCGACGGGCCTGTCCCCGATCCCGACCCGAGGAGTCCACCGAACCCGCGGGAAGAAATTTCCTGGTTCGGGAGAACTTTCCCGCCCCGGGCCGCATCAGTCGGTCAGAGGACGAGAAAGGGACACAAAATGAGCCTCATCGACTTGAACGAACTGCCCCAGCCGATCTACCCCGACCAGGTGGCCCCGACCACCCCGGAGCCCACCGAGACCCCGGCCCCCACCCACACCAACACCCACACCGTCGAGAACGTCGCCGAGCAGGTGACGGAGAAGGTCACCACCACCGTCAACGAGATCCGGGACCGGGTCGGCGGCGGGGACCTCAACTCCCTGGTCAGGAACACCAAGGTCCGCATCGCCCTGGCCGTGATCGGTGTCCTCGCCGTGATCAGCGGCATCTCCAACATGGCCGGAGGGGCGGCGACCGTCAGCCAGTCAGGCTCCAACGGTGCCGCTCCTGCCACCGCCGGAGCCTCCACCCCGGTGGCCGCCGCCGGGTCCGACACCGATCTGGCCGGAGCCCTCGACGAGATCCTCTTCGCCTACACCACCCCGGCGAACTCGACCTTCCAGTGCATGGCCTCCACCATGGGCGGAGCCGGGTACACCGCCACCGACGTCCGGAACCTGGCCGTGGACGCCAGCACCCTGTCCAACGCCATCGCCGGATGCGCCTCGGCCGACGAGCTGCTGACCGAGACCAGCGGGCTGATCTCCGACCTCTACGGCCCCGGCTACACCTCGGACTGCCTGGCCGGCACCTTCGCCACCTTCGGGGGCACCGAATGGCAGCAGTGGCTGAGCA
>DRKF01000071.1 GCA_011051915.1 Acidimicrobiales bacterium
CGAACCGGGCCGGATCGTCGAGACTCCTCCGGGGAGCCCGGTGAGGCCACCGGTCCGCGCCGTGGAACCCTCACGGGCCTCCCGCGCCGAGTGGAAACCCATCGACGGGGCCGATGCCGGGGAGACGACCCCATCCGACCTCGGCGACGGATCGCGCCCCGCTCGTGGCCGGTCGCCCGCGGCCGGACAGTCCGCGGCGACAGACCATCGCCCACCCCCGACCCCCGTGGGGGGCGCCGCCGCGGTGTCGAGACCGTCGTCGCCACCGGGGCAGAGCCCGGGATCGACACCAGGGTCCGGCCCCACTCCCCCCAGTGGGCTCGGTCTCAGCCGAGCCGCCGCCGGCGCCGGTAGGTCTCAACCCTCCCCCCAGGCCCGCTCGGTCCACGCCCTGTCCGTCCTCATGCTGGTCGCCGCGGTGGCGTTGGTGATCGTGGCCGTGGCGCTGCTGGTCTGAGCCGCCCCAACCGAGGTCGGCGGCGTCAGGGGCCGGGGGAACGCCGACGTCACAATGTTCCGTCGTAATTCACGCCTCTGTTCCCGAGGCCCGCAGCGGCCGTGGTCGACCGTCGGCGCGACGGACAGGGAGGACTGCATTGAGACGTAGACGATCCGCCCGGGCCGCCACACCCGGACAGCCTCCACAGCCTCTGAAATGGAAGCCCCGGTTCCGGATCCTCGGCATGATCAGCGGACTGATCGGCGGCTTCGGAACGGTGATCCTGGTCCAGCAGTACGGGATCGCCCCGCTGTCGCGGGCCTTGACCCTCCAGGGTCTGATCGGGGGCCTGGCCAGCGGGATCGTGATCCCCTCCGCCGTGTTCGCCCTGGTCGTCTTCATCCACAACCGACGCCTGGCCCGGGCGTTGGGAACCGGCAACGTTCCTCCGCCCGGACCGTCCCTCCAGCTGATCCTGATGGTGGTCACGGCCGCGGCGGTCCTGGCTCCCCTCGTCTCCAGCCCCAGCGCCGCCGCCGACGTGTCAGGACCCTGCGGAGGAACGATCAACGGCGTAGATCTGGCCACCGTCAGACCCACCAAGGCCGACGCCTTCGAGTTCGGCGAGGGCGACACCATCAGCGGTTCGTTCTTCGTGAACGACTCCATCATCGGGGGCCGGGTGCAGCTGGTTCTCATCGGCAGGCGGATCACGGTCGTGGACGAACCTCCCGACCCGGCCAATCCCGGCGATCCGGGTGACGCCACCTTCTCCGTCCCCTTCGAGGACATCAGCTGGATCGGAACCGGCCTGATCGAGGTGAGGGCCTCCGCCGACCTGCTCGGTGGCGGCACCTGCGAGATCGGGTTCATGGTGAACATAGCGGGCAACCCGCTCGACACCGTGGCCGGCAAGGCCGGTGCCGCGGCCGCGGCCGCCGGAGCCGCCGGTCTGGCCTTCTCCGGGCTGGGTGCGGCGATGGAGGGGGCCCGGACCCTGGGTGACCTGAAGCGGGGTCTGGCCGACTACTACGCGTTCAAGGCCGCCCCGGGTACTCCCCCGTCGTCGGGTGGACTGGGGTCGGCCGCGGCCCGATCGGCGGCGGGGGGACCATCTCCCGTCCCCAAGGGCCTGCCTCCACCGCAGGGGGGCACCGCCACGGTGGCTGACAGTCTCGGCGCCCAGGCCGGACAGGGACTGAGTCCGGGTGTGGACACCGTGACCGTGTCCCCCGGCGACAATCTGTGGGACATCAGCGAAGCCCAGCTCCAGAACCGGCTGGGTCGTCCTCCCACCAATTCCGAGGTCGCGGACTACTGGCGGAGGGTGATCGACGCCAATCAGGGACACCTGCAGTCGGGAGATCCGAATCTGATCTACCCGGGGGAGACCATCCGGCTGCCGGACCTGCCGGGAACCACCCCGTCCCCGGGCGGTGCCGTCTCGGGAGCCACCGCCTCCGCTCCTCCCCCGCCGGGCATGCCGCCGCCCTCGGGACCAGCTTCCTCGCCGGGCCTGCCGCCACCCTCGACACCCACCACGACCTCGGGTGGACTGGGTGACATCGGCGGCGGCCTCGACACCGGGAGCGCCGGTGGCGCAACTGGGGGCACGGGGCTGCCCGGTGCCGCGAAACCCGCTGCACCCGGTGGGAGCGACCTCGGGGACTGGTGGCGCGACGGACCCCGAACCGGTGGTGAAGGTGGTGGTGTCGGGTCCGGGGCGGCACCCCCGACATCACCACCGACGCCGATGCCCGACACCGGGTTCGGACCACCCACAACACCGCCCACCCCGACCCCCGACACCGGGTTCGGACCGCCCACCACGCCACCCACCACGACCCCCGACACCGGGTTCGGGCCGGGCACACCATCCGGACCCGGCACACCATCCGGACCCGGCACACCATCCACACCAGGAGCACCCAGCGGACCGGGAACTGGCCCCACACCGGGCACACCATCCGGACCCGGCACACCGCCATCACCGGGAACGGGGTCGACGGTTCCGCCCAAGGGAGGCCTGGGTTCGGCCGCACCGGCCGACGGCGGGCTCGCCCCGACCGGGGGTGCGACAACACCTGCTCCGGGGGTTCCCGTCGACGGTGGCCTGTCGGGAGCCCAGATAGCCGGGGCCTCGATGGCCCTGGGGGTGGCCGCCGCCCTCGTCCCGGCCCGCTACCTGCTCCTGTCGAAGTTCGGGGGCTCGACGGGGGGACCTCCGGACCCCCGCCTGGTCTCCTACGTCGAGGAGTTCGTCGCCGATCTGCCCCTCGACGAGTCGACCCGGGCCGAGGTGCTGGCGGCCGGTCCGGCCGAGACCGCGGATGCCAGGCTGACCGAGCTGGCCGGCGACCTGGAGAACGACTTCCTGGCCCCGGACTCCCCCGGCGGGACCCCGGCCTGGCCGCCACGGGTGGCGGCGACGGCCGGCTGGCTGCAGGCGGCGCAGACCAACGGAGTGGATCGCGGCTTCACGTCCACGGTCCTGGCCACGGCGCCCTACATCGGCGACCTGGCGGAGGGTCGGGGACGGGATCTCGATCGACTCGAGGAAAGGGCGGTATGGCCATGGACCAGGCAGTAGCCGATTGGCTGGGATCGCTGTCCCGGCCCGATCTGGAGCCCGGGACCGCGCTCGAACGTGGATGGGAGCTGTTGAGAGCCGAGCCCATGATGCCCCGGGTCGTGAACGCCGACTGCCACTGCCGGCTGGCCGCCCTCGCCCACATGGCCGGTGACCCGGCCCGCTGCGCCGCCCACGCCGCCCACGCCGTCGACCTGGCGATGGATCTCTCCACGGAGGGGCAGCTTCACGTGCTGGCCCGAGCGGTCCCGATGCTGGAGGCCTCCCTCGAGTTGCTTCCCGACGTGTCGCCCGCCCTGGGCAGCACGGCGCGGAGGGGTTCGGACGCCCTGGCCCGGGCCATGGAGGAGTCGGTGGCGACCGCCGACGCCGGCCTCACCCGGTTGGCCACCCTGACCGCCCTCGACGAGATCCTCAGCGGGGTCGAGGGCGACACCACCGCCGCCCGCCGGAGGATCGGCGACGAGGCTGCCCGCCTGGTCCTGGAGTTCGAGGCCGCCGGGGAGATGACTCTCGGAGCCCGGGCCCGACGCCTCGCGGACTGACACTCCTCCCACCGAGCCGGACCGGCCCTGAGGTCGAACGGGCCGACGATCGCAGTTGAACCCCGACCCCCGAAGGGGTCTACTGACACCATGTGCCGGTCGGATCTGGATGCCCTCGTGGCCGC
>DRKF01000072.1 GCA_011051915.1 Acidimicrobiales bacterium
GAGCGCGCCAGTACCCCGACCATCTCACCGGGGAGAGAAACCACGCCTGACGGATTCCCGGCCGGCCGAGGCCCCACAGGACCCCGATGAGCTCATCGAGGGTAGTTGCCAACTTCTCGGGTTTTATATGGGCAGAGTCCCCGGCCTGAGGCTATCGTCGCACCGATTCCCACTGAACTGTTCGCTGGGGGAGCTCCGGAGGGCTGGCGAACCGGAAAGGGCGAGTAGTGAAGAACAAACCTCGAAACTGGTTTCTGAAGATTGGGGCACTCCTCCTGGCGCTGGCGATGCTGGCGGCGGCATGCGGCGACAGCTCCGGCGATGACACGGCATCGGGCGGCGACACCTCCGCCCCGGCGACCACGGCCGCCGACAGCGGCGGCGGTGACACCACCGAGGCCCCGGCCACGACCGCGGCTCCGGCCACCACCGCGGCCGACAGCGGCGGCGACTCCATGACCAACGCACTGGCCGACATCTGTCCCAACCCCCTGATCATCCAGACCGACTGGTTCCCTCAGGCCGAGCACGGCTACGTGTACAACCTGATCGGCCCCGACGGTGTCGTCGACTCCGACAACGGCACCTACACCGGTCCCCTGGGTGACACCGGGATCGATGTGCAGATCCGGGCCGGCGGTCCCTACATCGGCTTCTCGCCGCCGTCGGCACAGTTCTACTCCGACCCCGACATCTTCATGGCGTTCGTCGACACCGCCACGGCGATCAGGGACTCGGGAACTCTTCCCGTGGTGGCGGTCTACGCCGCCTGGCAGAAGAGCCCCCAGATGCTGATGTTCGACCCCGAGAAGTTCGACTTCAACACCATCGCCGAGATCGGTGATGCCGGAACCCCGGTCCTGTACTTCGAGGGTTCGGCGTTCATGGACTTCTTCATCGGCCAGGGCATCCTCAGCCAGGACCAGGTCGACGGCTCCTACGACGGTGGCCCGTCACGGTTCATCACCGAGGACGTCGTCCAGCAGGGATTCGTGACCAACGAGCCCTGGCGCTACCAGAACGAGTACTCCGACTTCGGCAAGCCGGTGAAGAGCCTGCTCAACCACGACGCCGGATTCGAGATCTACGAGGGCACCCTGTCGGTCAAGCCCGAGTCGATCACCGAGGACCGGGCCTGCCTGGAGAAGATCGTCCCGATGGTCCAGCAGTCCCACGCCGACTACATGGCCAACCCCGGCCCGATGAACGCGCGCCTCGAGGAGATCATCACCGAGCTGAACAGCTTCTGGACCGATCCCCCCGGGCTCAACGACTACGCCGTCAACACCATGAAGGACCTGGGCCTGATGGGTGACGGGCCCGACGGTTACACCGGCAACATGGAAGAGGCCCGTATCCAGAAGCTCATCGACGAGTTCGTGCCGATCCTCCAGAGCCTGGGCGTGGATTCGATCAAGCCCGGACTGAAGGCGTCGGATCTCTTCACCAATGAGTTCCTCGACACCTCGATCAGTCTGGGATTCTGACGACCCCGACCCACCGGCGGTGACCACCGACCTGCTGGAACGCAGCGACCCAGGCTCTCCCGATCATTCCGATTCGGGAGGGCCTGGGGCCGCCCGGGACAGCGGCCCCGGCCTGTGGGCCCGGCTCAGGGCGGCGATGCCACCCGCTCTGTTCGGAGCCGGAACCATCGTGTTCTGGTATCTGATGACCCTGGTCGTGCCGGACCGCAAGAAGATCCTCCTTCCCGCCCCTCACGAGGTCGTGGGGTCCCTGATCTCCGAGCGTTCCGACCTGCTGGACGCCCTGGTGATCACGGCCAAGGAATCCCTGACCGGGCTTCTCGTGGCCGGAATCATCGGGGTCCTGGTGGCCGTGATCATGAGTCAGGGGAGGTTCGCCGAGAGAGCACTGTTCCCCTGGGCCGTGGTGCTCCAGACCGTGCCCACCCTGGCCCTGGTGCCTCTCATCGGGCTGTGGTTCGGTTTCGGGTTCCGCAGCCGGGTGATCGTGGTGGTCCTCATCGCCCTGTTCCCGATAATCACCAACACCCACTTCGGCCTCACGACCGTGGATGCCAATCTCCACGACATGTTCACCCTTCACCGGGTGGGCCGGGCTCGGCGCCTGTGGCGGTTGCAGTTCCCCGCGGCGATGCCCGCGATCTTCGCCGGATTCCGTATCTCGGCGGGACTGTCGGTCATCGGTGCCATCGTCGGGGAGTTCTTCTTCGGCCGTGGCGACAAGGGTCTCGGCAATCTGGTCGACCGCTTCCGCGGCCAGCTCGACATGCCCGCCCTCTACGCCACGATCGCCGTTTCCTCGGTGCTGGGGATCGCCGTCTACTGGACACTGGCCTGGGCCGCCGAGCGCTACACCGGGGCCTGGCACGAGACCGGCAAGAAGGCGGAGTGACCCTGTCGGTCCACCAGGGCTCCGAAGCGACCCCGGCCGGCACGGCCACCCACACAGTGAGAGGAACCAGTTGAGCGCCAGCAGTGGATTGTCCGACCGCCCGGCCATAGTCACCGGTGGGGCGCGGGGCATCGGGTTGACCATCGCCTCCCGACTGGTCGAGGAGGGAATGGACGTCACGATTCTCGACCGCAGTCCCCAGGTGACCGAGGTGGCCGAGCAACTCGGCTGGCGCTGCCGGGGCCGGGTGGTCGATCTCTCCGACGCCGCCGAGACCCGCAGGGTCGTGACCGAGGCCGCCGATGCCATGGGCGGCCTGTGGCTGCTGGTGAACAACGCCGGGATATTCGCCAAGGCACCACTGCTGGAGATTGACCCGGCCGACTGGGACCAGATGATGGCCGTGAACCTGCGGTCCATGCTGGTGACCATCCAGGCCGCGGCCCCGTACTTCATGTCCGGTGGTGGGGGACGGATAGTCAACCAGGCCTCGATGGCGGCCCGTCTGGGAACCCCCGGTGAGGCCCACTACGCGGCGTCCAAGGCGGGGGTGGTGGCCCTCACCCGCATCGCGGCCATGGAACTCGGACCCCACCAGGTGACCGCCAACTCCCTGTGCCCCGGCTACGTACTCACGGAGATGGGCGCCGACACCCGGGACCCCGAGCAGGTGGCGGAGTGGACCGCCAAGTCCCCCCTGGGCCGCCTGGCCCGACCCGAGGACGTGGCGGCGGCGGTGGCCTTCCTCGCCGGGGACGACGCCTC
>DRKF01000073.1 GCA_011051915.1 Acidimicrobiales bacterium
GACCACCCCGGCGATGATGCCACCGAAGAACAACAGCGCCGCCTGTCCCGGAGTTATTGCCGCGAGAGTCATCGGATCCCCGACACCGGGGAACAGGACCCGCTGCACACGGCCCCCGGAGTTATTGCCGCGAGAGTCATCGGATCCCCGACACCGGGGAACAGGACCCGCTGCACACGGCCCCCGGAGTTATTGCCGCCGGAATCACCGGTCCCACCAGCTTGGTACGGGGTCCGCTGCACACGGCCCCCGGAGTGATGGCCGCCGGAATCACCGGTCCCCCGCCACCGATGAATGGGGTCCGCTGCACATGGCCCCCGAGGCAATCACACCCGCCGGGTCGGGACAACCCCGGTGCCGATTCCGACCGGGCCAACGGCCCCGCCCTCGATCCGGTCGGTGCCCCCGCCGCCGCGTCCGGCCCCCGGGGGTGGGAGCTAGAGTGCGCGGTGCAGCCGACTGTCAGGGGAGTGTGACGATGCTCGACACCGAGGGAAGAGTGGCGATGATCTCGGGGGCCAACCGGGGGATCGGCCTGGCCCTGGCCCGTCGACTCCACCGCGACGGCTATCACCTGTCCCTCGGGGCCCGCGACGCCGCCGCCCTCGCCGAGGCCACCGCCGACCTCGGCGATGACCGGGTCTCCCGCCACATCTACGACGCCGAGGTACCCGAGACCCAGCTCATGTGGGTGTCGGAGACCCTCGAACGCTGGGGTGGGATCGACGCCCTGGTGAACAACGCCGGGGTGCTGCTCCCCTTCACCATCGAGGCGTTCCAGGAGGACCTCCTCGACATCATGTGGACCGTCAACGTGAAGGCCCCCACCCGCATGACCCACCTCTGCCTGCCCCATCTCATCGCCTCGGGTACCGGCCGGGTGGTCAATGTGGCCTCCATGTCGGGCAAGAGGGTCAAGGGCGGGATGCTCCCCGGATACGCCATGACCAAGCACGCGGTCATGGCCCTCACCCACGCCACCCGCCAGTCCGGCTGGGATGACGGTATCCGGGCCCTGGCCGTCTGCCCGGGGTTCGTGGCCACCGACATGACCGACCGGTTCGGAGTCGATCCCACCACCATGATCCAGCCCGAGGACCTCGTGGAGACCGTGGCGTCGATCATGGCCCTGCCGAACACCGCCTCGATCAGCGAGCTTCACGTCATGTGCGAACTGGACCCTGTGTGGTGATCCCGGCCGCCCCGTAGCGGGGTTCGCCTCCGGTGATCGCCGCCCACCTCCCGGTTCCCAGCTCGTAGTGCCACCACTCACAGTCCAGCACGACGAATCCCGCCCCCCTCATCGTCCGGTACAGCACCCGGCGGAGCTCCCGGGAGGGACCCGGCTCGTTCTCCAGGGCGTCGGCCCGGGCCTCGGGACCGAAATGGTCGAAGGGGGTACCCAGCTCCAGGGGTATTCCCCGCCAGGTGAGGCTCACGTCGACCGTGCCCCCCGTGAGGTGGGGTGGGGGCAGGGCGGGGTCGGTCGACGGCGGGGCCACGAAGCCCGGGGGCAGCGAAGGATCGGAGTAGGCGGCTTCGTAGAGCTCGATCTGCATGTCGAGCGGTCGCCAGGCGTCGAACACCACCAGACCCCAGTCCTCGGGCAGGCTCTCGGCGGCGGATACCAACGCCGCGGCCGCCCCCTCTCGAAGGAGGGTGCGGGGAGTGGCCCGGGTCCAGCCGGCATGCCAGTAGCTGCTGAGCCTCAGCACCCGCGGGTGGGCCACATCCACGAGAGGTTCCCCGGAGGGGGATCCCACCGCTAGGGGTGGGGGTTCCACCAGGGTCGGGAGGGGTGGAGCCGGATCGGGGCCCAGGCGGAGGTCCGGCCTCGCCAGGTCGGGCAGATCCCCGGGTCGCCGGGTGATCAGGGGGAGGGGCCTCAGAGTCACTTCTCACTCCTCACCGCTTCCACCCGGCTCGGGGAGGTGTCGGTACCGACCAGTCCCACCAGCACCACCGAGTGGGGCCGCCTGCCGTCGGGCGTCACGGCGCCCAGAATGCGGCGGGCCAGCCGCCGGGCCGTCCCGAAGTCCTCCACCTGGTTGAGGACTCCCACCACCCGGGCCCCTTCGGGCACGTTGCGGAAGGCCCCGTTCGCCGCCGACCACAAGGCCGCCACCACGTCCTCGTCCAGGGGGTGGTCCTCCCCCACCCCGGCCAACCCCGCCATGAGTTCGGGACGATGGCAGACCTCCGATATCGGTCCCCCCAGGGCTGTGACCCCCAGCACCGGTACCACCACCGTCGTCGAGTAGGCGATCACCGGCTCGTGGGAGGCGGGGGCCTTGGCCGCCCGACCCCGGGAGCCGTCGGCCTCGACCACGACCAGGTCGACAGCCGGGTCGGCGTGGATGCGGTCGACCTCGGTGGTGTCGATGCCGGCGGCCTTGGCTCCGTCCCTGCCGCCCATGACCACCCGAACTCCCAGACCGTTCGCATCCTCGGCCTGCACCGGCCACATCCGCGTCGTCGTGGTGACGACGGTGGAGAGCCCTCGGGCCCGAGCCCCCCGGGCGGTGGCCAGCACCAGGGTGGTCTTGCCCCCGGCCCCGACGAAGGAGACCACGTCGCCGGGGCTGAGCCCCAGGGCCCCTACCAGTGCGTCGGCGTCGATGCGGGAGGCGACCGCGGCTCTGGATCCGGTGTCGGTTGCCGGCGGCCTCACCCCTGGGGCCCCTCGGGGGCCGAACCCGCTCGGACCCGGCCCAGGTGGACCAGCACGGCCTCGAGAACGCCTCCACCGACGGAGAGAGCCTTGTCCGACACCAGGTGGACGTCCTCGAGGTCCGTCCGCGGATCGACGTCGCCCACCTTGTAGCCCTCGGCCACCAGGGCCCGCTCGGCGATCTGTCCCCGAACCAGGCCGGTGAACGGCGAGGTGATCGGGAATCTCCCCTGGGGGGAGACGATGTGGCCCAGAACCTCGCCCTCGGCGACCAGCTCGCCGATCTCGGTGGACCAGTGGACGAGGCCCCGCGCCGGTGCCCGCAGCACCCTCTCCCCGCCCCGGCCCCTGACCACCCCGGGTTGGCCGGTGTCGGGAAGAGCCGTTCCCTCCCAGTACACCCGGCCCAGGGTGTGTCCCCTCATGGTCTCCACCACGGCGTGGCAGTCCTCCCCGGCGGTGAAACCGGGTCCGAGGCCCACCACCAGCGGGGCGTCCTCGATGGACGTGTCGATGTTCCGCTTGGCGAGCCGGGCGTCGACCACCACCGTCACGTCCAGGTCCGGTAGCGACTCCCCCACCACGACCGGTATCCGGCCGCCGGCGGCGACCTCGGTGGCCTCCCGGACCTCGACCCTCACGGCCTCGAGATCCTCGACCTCGGTGACTCCCTCGGTCACGGCCGTGGACACCGCCACCTGGCGACGCACGGTCAGGGGAGGATCCAGCTCACAGACGATCACCGGGAACCCGGCCCGGTGGAGTCTCATGACCACTCCGGTGCCGATGTCACCCCCACCGCGCACGAGTACCGGGAAGTCGCCGAACAGCATCAGCGGGGTCCGCCTCTCATCTCGGCCACCACCTCGGCCATGATCGACAGGGCGATCTCCTCGGGGGTCTCCGCCCCCAGATCGATCCCCACGGGAGTGTGGATTCCCTCCAGCGCCTCGTCGTCGACCCCCAGGTCGGTCAGGGCGGCCCGGGTCGTGTCCCACCGCCTGCGACTACCCATGACCCCGATGTAGCCGGGCCCGGCAGCCAGCAGGGGGGGAATGACCTCGAGATCCACCGCGATGTTGCGAGTGACGACCACCACCGCGGTCCGCGAGGTGATCGGGTACCGCTCCATCACCTCCGTGATCGGACCGGGAGCCAGAACCTCCGCCCCGGGGATCAACTCGGGTGTGACCAGTTCGGTCCGGTCGTCGGTGGCCACCACCCGGAACCCCAGCCAGCGGGCCAGGTCGGCCACCTTTCTCCCGATGTGGCCGCAGCCGACGACGAGGAGGGTCTCAGGGGGCATGTAGGGCTCCAGGAACAACTTCACCTCGCCACCGCAGACCCCGGGGTCCCCGGTGGAAGGATCGAGCAGGGAGTAGTCGAGGGTGCGGGGGCGGGCCGCCGTCAGGCACCGGAGGGCCTCGGAGACCACCCGGGCCTCCATCTCCCCTCCCCCGATGGTGCCGAGACAGGACCCGTCGGCGAACACCAGCATCTTGGTTCCCGGTCCGCGGGGGACCGATCGCCGGGTCTCCACCACGGTGACGAGCACGACGGGGTCACCAGCCGCCCGGGCCGCGGTCAGATCCTCGAGAAGATCCCCTCCACTGGGATTGTCCGCCCCCGAGAGGCAACCGGCCAGATCGCGGGGCGGAATCGGAGGCAGGCGCGGTCCCATCGACTCGCCGGACCCGTTCACGACCGCTCCCACAACCCCGTCGTCAGTCCCACTCAC
>DRKF01000074.1 GCA_011051915.1 Acidimicrobiales bacterium
GGCGCGCCGCGGGCCGCTTCGGCTAGACGTATCGGTGTGACCCGATCTCTTCCGGCCTGGTTCGACGATGCGAAGCTGGGCGTGTTCCTGCACTGGGGGCTGTACTCGGTGCCCGCCTGGGCCCCCCGGGTGCCCGACATCCAGACCACCCTGGTGGAGCGGGGCCCGCGGTACCTGCTGGCCAACAATCCCTACGCCGAGTGGTACCTCAACACCATGGCCATCCCCGGCAGCCCCACCGCCGTCCACCACTCCGATGTCTGGGGCGGGGCCCCGTACCCGAGATTCAGGGAACCCTTCGAGTCGGCCTCGGCGGAAGCCGATCTCGGGGCCCTGGCCGACCTGTGCCGTCGGGCCGGAGCCCGCTACGTGGTTCTCACCACCAAACACCACGAGGGCTACTGCCTGTGGCCTACCGGTGTGGCCCACCCGACCATGGGCGCCTACCACTCACCCCGTGATCTGGTCGGTGACCTCGGCGCCGAGGTGCGGGCGGCGGGAATGAGGATGGGCCTCTACTACTCCACCGGCTACGACTGGCCGGTCAACGGGGTGCTGATGGACCGGGCCGCCTCGGCTCTGCTGGCCGTACCCCGCACTCCCGAGTACGCCCACTACGTGGACACCCACTGGCGCGAGCTGATCGACCGCTACCGGCCCTCGATCCTGTGGAGCGACATCGGGGCCCCCGCCGATCTGGATCTCGAGTCGTTGTTCGCCCACTACCGCAGTGCTGTTCCCGAGGGGGTGGTCAACGACCGTTGGGTCCAGGGCCGCCTTCCCGGGGGACGGGCGGGGGAGTGGGCCCTGCGGGCCGTCCTGGCCGGGGTGGAGGCGGCCTGGCGCTTCCTGCCCCGGGGGTGGAAGTCGCTGAAGCCCGCCTCCCATCCCGCCGGCGACTTCACCACCCCCGAGTACGCGTCACCCGACGGGATTCCGGACCGCAAGTGGGAGGCCACACGCGGGGTGGGGCACAGTTTCGGAGCCAACCACAACGAACCGCCCGAGGACATCATCAGCGCCACCGAACTGATCCGGATGCTGGTCGACGTCGTGGCCCGCAACGGCAACCTGCTGATCGGCGTCGGCCCCGGGCCCGATGGTGTTGTGCCCGCCGTTCAGGCCGCTCCCCTCGAGGGACTGGGTCGGTGGCTGGAGGTCAACGGGGAGGCCATCTACGGCACCCGCCCCTGGTCGGTGCCGGCCGCCCACACCAGCGAGGGCACCCCGGTCCGTTTCACCCGAAAGGGGGAGAATCTGTGGGCCGTCGTGATGGAGATGCCTCCCGGCCGGACCTTCACCCTGAGAGGGGTGGCGGTGGATCCCGTCCCGGCCGCGTCCTCCTTCGAGGTGGTCCTGGAGGCCACCGGTCAACGCCTCGAACACCGGGTGGAGGCAGGGGAGTTGACCGTGACCCTGCCCCGGGACATCGAGCCCACCGCGGCGGTGGCCCTGCGGCTGCCGGTCGGCGCGGCCACACCCTCCGGATAGGGCCCGAGGAGTCAGCGTTCCCGCGACAGCCCCGCTCGGGTTCGGCGGTGCGACGGTGTCTCGATCCCTCGGACACTCCAAGGCGGTACTCGAAGACGGACCCGCCTGGTCCCACCTCAGAGCCGCGAGGCGCGCTCCAGGATCAGCGCCACGGTGCGGATGTGGTTCTCACAGTCGGCGAGATCGTTCATCGGCAGCAGGAACAGATCGAAGTGGTCCCGGTTGGCGGAGATGATCCGGCTGCACTCCTCGGGTGTCCCGGCCACGGCGTAGACGTCGACCATCGAATCGGGGAGCAACTCCGCCGCCTCCTCCATCCGCCCCTCCAGCATCAGCGAGCGAACCGCCGCCGCGGTGGTGTCGTCGAGTCCGGCCGCCTCCCTGATGTCGGGAGGGGCGTCGACGGCCATGTAGGTGAAGTGGGGGAGTACCCGACGTCGCTGTTCGGGGTCGTAGGCCATGTAGGACGACCAGGCGATGCGGGCCGGGTGTTGGGGGCGGGCCCCCCGGATCCTCTCCGCCGCCGCCGGCAGCTCGGGGACGGCCTTGGCCGAGAGCAGAACCCAGTCCGCCGTCGTCGCCGCCAGATGCTGCACCCGTGGACCCCGTCCGGCCATGGCCAGGGGGACGGGCGAGACCTCCCAACCCAGACGGGCCGGACCCGCCGCCTGCCCCGCCAGGAGGGTCTGGTTGATCTCCACGGCCTGCTTCAACGCGGTGTAGGGGCGGGGTGGATCGATGCCCAGAGGGCCCAGGACCCGACTGCCGCCGACTCCGTAGCCCTGCCACACCCGCCCCGGCGCCAGCTCCTCGAGAGTGGCCACGGCGGCGGCCGAGGTGACCGGGTGACGGGAGAACGGGTTGGTGATCCCCGGACCCACGATCATCGCCTCGGTCGACATCAGGATGGCCGTCATGGCCACGTGGAGATCACGTTCGGTCCCCTCGTCGGCGACCAGGCACACCTCGGCCCCCAGGTTCTCCGCCAGGGACGCCAGCTCACACAGCCGCCGGACCGGCTGCACCGGCTCGAACCACACTCCCCATCTGATGCCCATTCCCCGAAACTATCCGGCGCGACGGTTCGGCACCGAGGGACGCAGTGCAGGACTGCGCCCGTCAGGTTGGGCCCGTCAGGTTGGGCCCGTCAGGTTGGGCCCGTCCACCGGCCGGCGTTCACGACCGGGCCACCGCCAGCACCGCCCTCACGACGTCCCCCGCGACCGAGTCCAGGGGGTGGGTGTCGCCGACCATGTCGGCACCGGTC
The DNA here is from genome assembly GCA_011051915.1 of Acidimicrobiales bacterium. Classification (GTDB taxonomy): domain Bacteria; phylum Actinomycetota; class Acidimicrobiia; order Acidimicrobiales; family Poriferisodalaceae; genus DRKF01. The sequence goes on from DRKF01000074.1 coordinate 2,759, forward strand.
CTGACCATCGACACGATCAGCCGCGTCACCAGCTCCGAGGTGGTGCCCAGATCGGCCAGAATCTGCACCAGGGACTGGTAGAGCTGCTCATGTCCGTCGGCGATCTCCCGCCGGAGGGGCGCCGGCATCACGTCCGTGGCCGTCACCGCCTGCAGCATCCGCCGGTGCTCGGGGGTGCTCAGATACCCCAGGTGGAGGACGACCCAGTCCGCCAGACGATCGACGGCCCGACCCTCCCCGGCGGCCACGGTCTCCCCGGCTTCCTTCAACGGCCCCATCTCCCGCCGGAACCAGGTGGCCACGATGTGGGACTTGTCGGGGAAGTAGCGGTAGAGAGAGTTGCGGGCCAGCCCCACCTCGGTGGCGATGTCGGCCATCGTCACCTGGGCCGCACCCCTCTCGGTGAAGAGCCGGATCGCCGCCTGCACCACGGCCTCCTCCTGACGGGCCACGTGCTCGGCGATGCTGTCCCCGGAGATTCGTGGCACGTCAGACCTCCACCAGGATCCCGTGGCGCAGTTCGTACCGCCGGTCCACGCCGGCCACCTGGTCGAGATTGTGGCTCACGATCACCGTGGCCACGTGCTGCTCCCGGCCCTGGGCCACGATCAGATCCATGACCGCCCGCCCCCGGTCCTCGTCGAGGGACGCGGTGGGTTCGTCGGCCAGCAGCACGGAGGGGCTTCCCATCAGGGCCCGGGCCACTCCCACCCGTTGGCGCTCACCGCCCGACAGCTGGCCGGGGCGGTGGTGCAGGCGATCTCCCATGCCCACGGTCTCCAGGAGGTGACGGGCCCGGCTGCGGGCCTCGTCGTCCAGACGTCTCTCGATGTGGGCCACCAGCTCGAGCTGCTCGATTGCGGTCAGCGAGGGGAACAGGTTGGGCGACTGGAAGACCAGCCCGATCGCCTCCCGGCGCAGGGCCGTGCGACGAGACTGCGAGAGGCCGCCGGCGTCCTCGCCGTCTATCTCCACCCTTCCCGTGTCCGGCCGCCGCAGCAGGCCGGCGACCGCCATGAGCGTCGACTTGCCCGAACCGGATGAACCGGTCACCGCCACGACCTCACCGGGAGCGACCGCCAGGCTCACACCTCTGAGGACTTCGATGGTGTCGGGGCCGTCGGGCAGTGAAACCGCCACGTTCTCCAGTCGCAGGCTCATTGGGCCGGGGCCAGGGCGATGATGGGATCCACGGAGGTGACCTTTCGCAGGGCGACGAGGCTGCCCGCCATGCCGATGACGATCAGGGCCACGACGGAGAGGGCCACCGAACGGGTGCGTAGGGCGAAGGGAATCCCACCACCTATCAGGGAGCCCATCCCCACGCCCGCCATCGTTCCGATCAGGGTGGCGGCGGTGAGCACCAGTGCCAGCTGGCCCAGGGCGTCGCGGATCACATAGACGTTCGAGGCGCCGAGGGCCTTCAGCAGGCCTATCTGGCGCGACCGCTGCACCGTCCACACGGTGAAGAACGCCCCCACGATCAGGGCCGATATCACCAGGAGGAATCCCCTGATCAGATTGATGGTGGCGGTCTCGGCGCTGTACCCGGGCGATCCGGCGTAGGCCTGGGTCTTGGTGCGGGTCTCCGTCCCCGCTGCGGCATTCACCGCCGGAAAGTCGGTGGTGTCGGTGGCCCTGATGGCGATGGCGGAGAAACGGTCGTGGACCGTGTCGCCGTAGACGAGTTCCTGCCACGTCTGCAGGGAGGTGAAGGCGATGTCCACGTGGCCGTATGAACCGGCGAAGGTGAAACCCACCACCGGCAGGGTGCGTTCGATCCC
>DRKF01000075.1 GCA_011051915.1 Acidimicrobiales bacterium
AAGTAGTGCAACTCCCGATCGGTCTTGGACCTGTCCATGCGGAAGGAGTGCTTCTGGTACCGCCAGTCGGACCTGACCTCGGCGGCCATCTGCCGCAGGTTCAACCGGGCCAGGGTCCTGACGACCAGTCGCACGATCACCGCCGCCCGTTCGCCTTCGAAACCGGCCGAGGTGGCCCAGTCAGTGATCACCGCGGTGGCGGATCGGTCCTCCAGGCCCCCCGTCAGCACCTCGTGAAGTGAATCGCAGTGGTCCGCGGTGAGGTCGAGGCCGCTGTCTCCCAGGGCGGCGAGACGCAGCGACATCGGGAACTCGTCGATGTTGGGCTGGTCGAGAGCCGACTTGACGATGAAATCGTCGGTCGCCGCGGCCCCGACCTTGTCCATCGCCGCCTCGAGGTTCTCCGTGTACTGCAGCAGCCGCAGGTAGCCCCCGGTCTTGAGAAGGTCCGAACACACCGTGACGGTCTTCATGCCGCTGCCTATGAGATCGGGCACGTTGAAACAGTCGGCGCCCCCCGCGAAGGAGATCAGGAGGTCGCCGCGGAACTCCTCGGCCAGCCTCGACGCCAGGTTCGTGGTCAGGGCGTGCAGGGCCCGGCCGGAGAGGTACATCATCTCCTCGCCCTCGAAGACGTCACGCCAGTTGTCCACCTCGAGGGTGTTGCTCAGCTTCACGCCGAAGGTGAGATCACGGGCCGCGGCCACACGACGGAGGTTGTGGAACATGGGCACCGCGTCCTCGTACCGGAGGTCGTGGCCGAACGCCTCGTCGGGGACGGGTATGTCCCGATAGCCCAGGTCGTTGTTGAGGATGCCCCTCACCCGGTCGGCTCCGAGCAGGGTCGGGTTGCACTTCACGGAGGTGTGCAGGCCCCGCTCCTGCAGCAGGTACAGCGAGATCTTCTCGATCTCGTCGGGAGGGCACCCGTGCATGGTGGACAGGGTGATGGTGTCGGAGAGCCGTGACGGGATGTCGATCTCGCGGACCTCGGGGTAGCGGCGGGCCACGATGTCGACGTAGGCGTCGAGGTACTCCGAGGCGTCGTTCATGGTGTCGAAGAACCACTGGACGTTGGGCTTCAACATGCCCTCGAGGTTGTACCCGACGCTCATGTTGAAGATCATCCCCGGCCGCTCGCCGGTCCACCCGAACTTGTGGTGCAGGGCGTGGATCAGGACCCAGGCCCGGAGGTACTCGTCGAAGGACTCGTACACCTTCAGTTCCTGGGACCACTCGACGTTGTAGCCCTCGTCCTCCACGTCGATGCAGGGCTTGGACACGTCGAGTTCGTCGAGGGTCTGGATCGTCTTCAGCTCGATGAATCGGGCCCCGACCAGCCACGAGACGATGATGTTCTGGGCCATCTGGGTCTGGGGCCCGGCCGCCACGCCGAAGGGGGTGTCGAGTTCGACGCCGTACACGTCGGTGCGGTAGCGGGCCGCGGGGTCGGGTACGTAGAAGGCGGAGCGGGGCACGCCGAACAGAGAGTCCCTGGTCTCCAGTTCGTCGAAGACCCAGTCGGTGAGTTGCTCCATCCAGATGGGATGGAATCGGTCGGACATGTCGGTTCTCTCCTAGTGCCTTGAACTCGGTGCCTTGAACTCGGTGCCTTGAACTGGTCGGCTCAACTCAGGTACGGCGGTGGCCGCCCCTGGTCACAGCCGGGCGTGGAGCCGCGCCGCCTGCTCGCGGGCCTTGGCCCGGACCTCGGCGGAATCGACCCGGGTGGTGCGGCCGTCGGTGAACACGACCTCGCCGTCGACCTCTACACGAGTGGGCATCACGCCCGGGGTGAAGGCCAGGTGCCAGGGGTCCATCGGCTCATAGGTCCAGGTGACGACGTCGTCGCGGGCCTCGGGGAACAGGTCCCAGCCGGTCGCCAGCCACGACCAGGCCTCCTCGGGGCTGGCGGTCACGTCCACGGAGCGCTCCATCACGTAGGCCAGTCGGAACTCCTCGATCATGTTCGCCCCGATGCCGTCGGTGCCCAGGGCGACCGGGTTGGTGAAGCGGGCGGGATTGGCGTAGCCCACCGCGTTGTTCAGATTGGAGCGGGGATTGTGGACGATCGTGCCCGACAGCCCGTGATCGTCGGGCAGGTGAACTCCGTGTATCAGCAGCCAACTGTCGTTGGTCAGACCGGCGAGCCGCTCGGGGGCGTCGATGTCGTCGATGCCCTCGGCGACGTGGATGTGCACCCCCACTCCCAGGTCGTCGGCGAGCTCGGCCGCGGCCCGCAGCGACTCGTCGGTGCAGGTGAACGAGGCGTGCACACCCACGTACCCGTTGCCTCCGGCCCTGATGAACCTCTCGTTCTCCGCCAGACCCCGACGGGCCCCCTCGGGTCCGTGGCGGTCGGTGATGCCGTAGGTGGTGTTGACCCTGACCCCCACCTCGGCGCAGGCCTCGGCGATCACGTCGAGGCTTCCCTCGATGGCGTTGGGACTCTCGTGGTGGTCGATGATGGCGGTGGTGCCGTTCTCGAGGGCCTCCACGGCCCCGAGCATCGCCGACCAGCGCAGCATCTCCAGGTCCAGAGCGGTGTCGAGGCGCCACCAGACCTGTTCGAGGATCTCGTGGAAGCTGGTGGGAGTCTTCGGCGGGGCCGGCATGCCCCTCGCCAGGGTCGAGTACAGGTGGTGGTGGGCACACACCAAACCGGGGGTGGTAGAGGTCATCGTTGAACTCCGATACTGGCGCACCGCGGGATGGCGGTCGACGCCTCGGTCCCGAATTCTACATTTTGTCAACCTACCCCTCGTCACACTCGACGAACCAGCCGCAGACCGCCCGGCCGCGGCGGGTCAGCCGAGGAGGAAGTCCAGGATGCCGTCGCCCTCGGTGTCCTCCCCGTCGTCTCCGGCGGTGCCGTTGTCACTGTCACCGCCGTCGTCCCCGACCGGGCCGAACAGGTCCTCAGCCGCATCGTTGAGGGCATCGCCCACATCCTCGGCCGTGTCACTCAGGGCGTCGCCCACATCCTCGGCGGTGTCACTCAGGGCGTCGCCCACGTCCTCCGCGGTGTCGTTGAGGGCCGAAGCGGCGTCGTCCGCGGCCTCGCCCATCCCTTCGGTTCCATCCTCGATGATGTCGCTCAGACCATCGGAGGCGTCCGCCGCCTGGTCCCCGACCCACTCAGCGCCCCGACCGAAGTCATCGGTCAGATCAGAGACGCCATCGCCGCCCACGGCGGCGGCTCGCGAGCCCTGGTCGTCCAGCCAGTCGACGGCCTCGTTGGCGCCCTCCTCGAATCCCTCCGCCGTCTGCCGGATCTCACCGTCCAGCCACTCGACGCTGTCCCCCATGGCCTCGGCCGTGGCCTCGGTGTCGGGGACGTGGACCCCGCCCGAGTAAGCCACGTCGCCCACCTCGACTTCGGCCGACACGTCCACCCCCTCCCCGACATCCACCTGGATCCCGGCCCCGCCCATCGGGGTGTCCGTCGACGCCTCGACCCGACCCTCGACCCCGTCCTGATCCAGGTGGACCGAGGCCCCCGCCTCGGCACCGACCTCGGCATCGCCCACCCGGGCCGAACCCCCCGAGGAGGTCTCGGCTCGGGCACCCTCGGCGTCCACTCCCACCTCGGTTCGACCGTGCAGTTCCTCCCCCACGGCCACACCGTCGATCTCCAGTTCCATTCCCGAGGACCCCTCGTGGGCGACCTCACCGTCGTCCATCGGGTTGAAGTCTGTACGAGCCGAGGTCCGCCGGCTGAACGAGACCTCATGGTCGTCCAACCTTGCCGAATTCGACTCGCTGGACGTGTCCTCCACGTCGCCGTCCGTAGGGTCGTGGTCGACGGTCGCCGAGGCCGAGTGCTCCAGCCGGGCCACGTGGTCGTCCACGGTCACCTCGGTGCTCTCCGCCGATGTCCTCGTGTAGTCGCCACCCAGATCCCCGATCATCGTCGAGGCCACCCCCGTGGGGTCCGCCGCCGCATATCCCGCACGGCCTTCGAAGGTCTCCGCTGTCTCCCCGGTGTAGGAAGCCTCGTGATCGTCCAGCCGCCCCCCGACGGAATGGGCCGCCGAGGAGTGGGTGTCGCCATCGGTCAGATCGTCGTCGACGGTGCTCGTCGTCCGGTTGTAGAACCCGACCGAACCGCCGTGGGTGCCCTCGGCGCCTATCTCCTGACTGGCCGAGGCTGTCGTGTCGTCCCCCTCCGTCTGATGGGTGACGCTGTCGGACCCCTCGATGCGGCCGGACCGGGTCTCGATGCTCCCCTCGCGTACCTCGGTGGTCACGGAGTCGCCGTCCTCGTCCGTCTGCCCGGTGCTGGTGATCCGGCCCTCCACCCGGGTGTCCCCGACCTCCGCGTATCCGCCACGCGTGGTCCGACCCGACAACGAACCGTCGTCGGAACGCTCGCTATCGAAACTGGCGTCGACGCCGACCGCCGCGGCATCCGACTCAAGGTCGACGCGGGCCTCCCCGGAGGCGTAGGTGGTGTCCGCGGTCCGTCCGACCGAGGCCCCGAACTCGGCCTGGCGGCCCTCGTCCGAATGCGACAGGCCGGCCTCCACCCCACCGGTGGTCTGCGGTCCCTGTTTCATCTCGACGCCCAGATGGGCCCCAGCCTCCACCCCGCCACCGGACACCCCGGCCTCGACCCGGGCCTCGTGCTCACCCCCGCCCGACTTCACCCTCGTCGAGGCGCTCACCTCCCGCACCGAGCTCTCGACACGGACACCGGTCTCGGCCCGAACCCCGGTGGCGTCCGATTCGACGCCCGTCGTCACCTCGCCCTCGATGCCACCCACCCGGGCCCCTGCGTCAATCTCCGCCTCGGACCCGTGGCTGTCAACGGCGGCGTGACCCTCGACCGAGGCCTCCGCCAACCTCTCGCTACCCACCCGGGCCTCTGCATCGATCTCCGCCTCGGACCCCTGGTCGTCAACGGCAGCGTGACCTTTCACCGAAGCGTCCGCCAACTTCTCGCTGCCCGCCCGGGATATCTTCTCCGCCGTCCGCTCGGCACCTCGTTCTCTGCTCGTGGTCGGTCGCTTCGATCGCTGGGCCATGGATCTTCTCTCCCCTGAGTCGGTGTGGAGCGAACGTAGAACCGGCTACCAAAGGGTCACCAAAGACCGACCTCCCCCACACCTTTTCTGAGACCGGGGGACCGTGGAGCGGTCCCCCGGTCTCACAGAAGGTCGCTTTCGGCGAGTTCTGAGCGGTGCGGGCCGGGGTTACCGGGTTGTCAGGCCGGGACGACTTCGAAGCTGACGGCGAGTTCGACCCCGATCCGGATCCCGACGGCCACCGCTGCCGACCTCAGGAAGACATCGGAGTCGAACTCGGGGTCGTCGAGTGCCTCGAGGTAGGTCCGGTGGCACTCCAGCGACGCCACGCCCGTATCGAACGATTCGGTCACGTCCACGGCATGGGTCGGGGAGGTGGAGGATGCGTAGGCCATCCACTGCACCCCACCCCAGGGTTCTCCCGCCTCGGGAAACAGCCAGCGGTTGGCGGCGTCGCGCACCGCGTCGGGGAGAGCCGCGCCCAACTCCCGGTGGTCGACGTGGTTCCACGGCCCGGTGTCACCCCAGCGCTGCCGGTAGTTCAATCCGATGATCACGTCTGGACGGTGCCGGCGGATGACCTCCGCCAGGTCCCGCCGCAACTCGATCCCGTTGACGACCAGACCGTCGGGGTGATCGAGGAACTCCACGACCGACACTCCGACCACCGCGGCGCTGTTCTCCTGCTCGCGGGTCCGCAACTCCCCGGCCCGTTCCGGTGGGATCGAGTCGATTCCAGCCTCACCCCGGGTGGCCAGCACATAGCGGACGTCCTTGCCCTGTGCGGTCCAGCGGGCCACCGCCGCCGCCGCTCCGTATTCCAGATCGTCGGGGTGGGCCACTATGGCGACAGCCCGTCCCCAGTCCTCGGGGAGGGGAGCCAGCTCTTGGGTCATACCCCGGGACCGTATCGCGCTCTCCCGAGCCGGGCCGGATCGCCGTGGTCACCCTC
>DRKF01000076.1 GCA_011051915.1 Acidimicrobiales bacterium
GAGGGTGTGCCCGGGGATGAACACGACCAGTGGATCCCCTTCGACAGGCAGCGAGACGACGGTGAACCCGACCTGCGCTCCGTCGGCATCGCTCAGCACGAACAGGGCGGTGGCGGCGGTGGCGGCCGGCGGTACCGGTTCTCCAACGGTGGCGGTGGCCCCGGGATCCCCGGCGAGCGGCGAGGCAATCCCCCGGGCCGAGGAGCGACTGAGCGCCAGGTACCCGAGACCCGACAGCGAGACCACCAGGATGATCAGGGGAATTATCAGTCCCCACTTGGAGGGAGGATCGGGCACCGCGACCAGGGGCCCGGGGATTCCCTCCGCCCAGTGGCGGGGATCGACACCCGGTGGTGGGGCCTCCACCGTGCGCCGGATCGACGGGATGGGCACCTGCACGGCTTCACGGCGACGGCGACGTCCGGTCCCCCGGCGGGGAAGCTCGACCCGGGCATCGGAGAGGTAGCCGGCCTCACCGGCTCCGGCCGGTAGCGGTGACCGGCCCGGGCCTCCGACATCGGTCGAGTCCGTGAGATCGATCGAGGCGGCCTCCCCCCGGGGGCGTCCCCGCCGGGGTGGGGGCAGGGGGCCACGGTACAGACGGGAGGGAGCGTGCACACCGGTGCCGGGGTGACCCTCCGGCGGTATCCCGGTCGGGGCGGCACGTTCCATGGCCTGCGAGAGCGAGGCGTCCACCTGGTCCCATGCCTGGGCCAGGGTGGAGTCGAGCTGCTCCCAGGCGCCGGAGAGGGCGGGATCGACACCGTCCCCGCCGTCGACCGAAGGAGCCGTGGCGTCGCCCTGGCGGCGGTCGGCAGTTACCGGGTCGTTGCCGGCCTCTCCGTCGATGTCGAATGTGCCGGTCATGACGGCCGACCTCCTCCCGTGCCCTCGTGTTCCGCGACCGGACAGGGACTGACGGCTCGGGGCGGGTGGGCCCCGACTCATCCGACCCTGACCGGATTCGTGGTCCTACCCGTTCATAGAGTAGAGCCCCACGGTGCGCATGTAGGTGACCACCGAGGGTGGGACCAGTACCTCGACCGGGAGGCCCTCGGCCATGCGTCGGCGCAGATCGGAACTCGACACGTCGAGCTGGGGTACAGCCACCGGGGTGAAGGACCAGCCGGGAGGAACCCCGAGGGGGTGGCCAGGCCTCTCGACCACGATCAGATCGACCATCTCCCGCAGCTCGCCGGCCCGATGCCACGTCTCCAGTCCGGCGGCGGCGTCGCTGCCCACGATCAGGGACACCGCCACTTCAGCCTCCCCCGATGGATCGGCCACCCCCGTGATGCTCGCGATCCCCTCCTCCTTCAGGAGCCGGACCGTGTCGATGGTGTAGGTGGGTCCGGATCGGCGGACCTCACGATCGTCGACCAGGATCCCGGGGTAGGGTGCGGCCGCCAGACGCACCATCTCCAGGCGGTGGCGGGCCGGGGTCACCCGGCGGACATCGCTCTTCTGCCAGGGGTCACCGGCGACGGCCAGCACCGAGTGGTCCAGTCCGACCAGCTCCCTCACATGGGTGGCCACCACCAGGTGACCGATATGGGGTGGATCGAAGGTCCCGCCGAACAGGCCGATACGCAGGGGCACCGCGCCGAGTGTAGAAGCCCCCCTCCCGGGGCGTCTCCCCCGGGTCCCGGTGGACCTCCCCGGCCGCCGGCAGACCGGCCGGAAGCGATCTCAAGAAATTCCGGTTGCCAACCGATCACCTCCAGCATGTAGATTCTCATGTTTCCCGAACACCCCCTCAGCCGGGTTGACGTCCCGGCGACCTCCTACGGAAACCCCCTGTGACCAAGATCACATGGGAAAGCCGTGGAAATTGGAAGCCAAACCACTACGTCGTCGTTGAGCTAGGAGCGATCGAGGGGATTCTGTGAGCGCCGTCGGCGCGGCCTCTCCACGCTAGGAATGAAGAACATGACTGACTCAGTCGGCCAATACCTGAACGAAATCGGCACCGTCGACCTGCTCAACGCTGCCCAGGAACGCGAGCTCTCCCAGCAGATCGAGGCCGGGCGTGAAGCCCAGCAGCGTCTCGAGAGCGACGAGAAGATCACCCCCACCGAGCGCCGCCGGCTGAAGGCGGCGGTGAGGCGGGCCGCCGAGGCGCGCGACCACTTCATCCGGGCCAACCTGCGCCTGGTGGTGAGCATCGCCCGGCGCTACCCCCTTCCCCCGTCGATGGAACTCCTCGACCTGATCCAGGAGGGGAACCTCGGCCTCGAGCACGCGGTCGAGAAGTTCGACTGGCGCAAGGGCTTCAAGTTCTCGACCTACGCCACCTTCTGGATCCGCCAGGCCATCGGCCGGGCCCTCGACCAGAAGGCCAGCCTGATCCGGCTGCCCTCGGACCGATCGGCCAGTCTGCGGGCCGCCCTGAGGGCCAACTCCGGTGACACCGCCGATCTCGACGACGAGCATTCGTGGCTGCAGCGGGTGAGCACGCCCACCTCGCTGGACCGCACCGTCGGCGAGGACGGTGACAGCACCCTGGTGGACCTCGTACCCGACCAGACCCCAGGGCCCGAGGCCGTGGCCCTGGACCGCGACGAGAAATCACTGGTCGTGGGTCTACTGGACAACCTCGATCCCCGGGCCCGCCTGGCGGTCGAGCGTCGCTTCGGTCTCGCCGACGGCGAGAAGCGCAGCTACCGCGAGGTCGGGGAGGAACTCGGGGTCACCGCCGAGGCCGCCCGCCGTCTGGTGAAGCGAGCCGTGGACGATCTCCGTGAAGACGCCCAGCGCATCGTCGCCGCCTGATCACAGCCTGATCGCCGCCTGATCACCACCCGCCGACCACACCATCGGAGCAGGGGCCACCCCTGATCCGGGCGGGCCGGTAGGTTTCCCGGACCACGCGGATTCCCCGCCCGGGGGTATCCGGCTGGAATCCGGCCTCATGTTGGAGCACCATCAGGGACGTGACCGATACCTGGACCCCACCCTCGTGGAAGGCCTACCCGGCCGACCAGCAACCCGACTGGCCCGATTCGGTCGAGCTGGAGCGCGTGGTCGGTGAGCTGGCAGCCCGACCTCCGTTGATCTTCGCCGGTGAGGCCCGCCGCCTCACCGAGGATCTCGGCCGAGTGTGCCGGGGCGAGGCGTTCCTGCTGCAGGCCGGTGACTGCGCCGAGTCCTTCGACGTGGGTACCGCCGACGCCATCCGGGACAAGCTGAAGGTCATCCTGCAGATGGCCGCCGTTCTCCAGTACTCCGGAGGGGTACCGGTGGTGAAGGTGGGGCGGATCGCCGGGCAGTTCGCCAAGCCCCGATCCTCGGCCACCGAGACCAGAGGTGACGTCGAACTCCCCTCCTTCCGGGGTCACATCGTCAACGACTTCGCCTTCGAACCCGAGGCCCGCCGACCCGATCCCGCCCGCCTGCTGCGGGCCTACGACCAGTCGGCGGCCACACTCAACCTGCTGCGGGCCTTCACCCGGGGCGGCTACGCCGACCTGCGCCAGGTACACGCCTGGAACCTGGAGTTCCTGGCCTCCTCCCCCGAGGGCAAGAGGTACGAGGAACTGGCCGACGGAATCGATCGGGCTCTCACCTTCATGGAGTCCTGCGGGTTCGACGTCGGCGACTCCCACATGAGGCAGGTGGACCTGTACACCAGCCACGAGGCTCTGCTGCTGGGCTACGAGGAGGCCCTGACCCGCACGGACTCGATAACCGGGGAGTGGTACGACTGCTCGGCCCACATGCTGTGGATCGGTGAGCGGACCCGCGATCCCGGCGGGGCCCATGTGCAGTTCCTGGCCGGAGTCCACAATCCGGTGGGCTGCAAGGTGGGCCCCACCATGGAACCCGATCAGCTCCTCGAGCTGTGCGAGATCCTCAACCCCGACCGGATCGAGGGGCGCCTGACGTTGATCTCGCGTATGGGAGCCGACACCGTGGCCCGGAACCTGCCGCCCCTGTTGGCGGCGGTCAGGGACGCCGGGCATCCGGTGGTCTGGGCGTGCGATCCGATGCACGGCAACACCTTCGCCACCGAGGACGGTGTCAAGACCCGCCACCTGGAGGACGTACTGCGCGAGGTCGGGGGGTTCTTCGCCGCCCATGCGTCCGAAGGGACCTGGCCGGGCGGCATCCACGTCGAGCTCACCGGTGACGACGTGACCGAATGCCTCGGCGGCGGCGATTCCCTCCAGGCCCATCAGCTCGGCCGGCGCTACGAGACCATGTGCGACCCGCGCCTCAACGGCCGTCAGTCCCTCGACCTGGCCTTCCGGGTCGCCGAGCTCCTTCCCCGCGGCCGGAGCCGGGCGGCCACGTCTTTGCGGCCCTGATCCCGAGCGGGCTCCTCGCACCCCCGACCATCCGTCTGTGCCCACCGGCGCGCCCCACCAGGCCCGGATCCTCGAGGGGCCCGTGCGCCAGGGTCAGCCGACCGGCACCAGTTCCATGAATCCGCTGCCCGATCCCGCCACCTGGGAGTGGAATCGGCGGGCCTGGGGAATCGTCAGCGACAGATCGAACTCGCCGATCAGGCCACTGTCGGTCAGAGCGCGGCCCACGGCATCGGACTCGGTCGCCGTGACGCCCCCCGACATGGCCTGTTCGCCCAGGGCCGTCAGCCCCACCAGTGGCAGCCCGGAGACGGACTCGGGGCCGAATCTCCTCCAGTCCAGGGCGATCACCAGGCGGTTTCCCCTCCGCGATGCCACCCCGACCAGGTCGGCGTCGACCAGATCGGTCACCCGACAGTCGCGCGAGGCCTCGAAGCGGCGGCAGACCGTATCGCCCGCCAGGAGTTCCACCCGACCCTGAACCAGGTATCCGGTCCCGTCTCCGGATCCGGCGGAGTCCCCTCCGTCGGGGTCGGTGCCCGCGGCGGAATCCACCCCACCGTCCTCAACGTCGACGGTGTCGGGTCCTGGGGCGTCGATCGGTATGAGGGTGATGTTCACCTCGGCCACAGCATCGAGATCGACCCCGCCGTCGAGGACCCGCTGGTACCACACCATGGTGGCCGATATTCGGCCCCGTTCATCCACGAAGCTGCGGGGACCGACCTCGGCGCTGATCACCGCTGCCGATGGCTGCCCTTCGGCAGGAGCGACGGTACCCACCTCGTCGAGGTTGCCCGGCGCCAGGCCGACACCGGTCGAGGTGTCGGCGACGGGTACCGGGGATTGGCGGGGCTCCACCTGCACCAGTTCCGTGGGCTCGGAGCTCCAGGGCAACGCCCCCGCCCCCGCCGTACAGCCCGAGACGAGGACGGCCATCGCCGTCACCACCGCTCTGATCCGCCCTGAGTTCGCGCCGCGCACCGCGATCCAGTCGTCCGCCGCCGGTGCCGGTGAAGCCCCGTCAGGGCGCGAGGGTCGCCCGGGAGGGCCTCACGGTCGCTGCAGCACCATCGAACCACCCACCGGAGCCTCGCCGTGACCCTGGATCGTGGTGTCGGCTCCGATGGTGACCAGACTTCCGTTGCCCATGAGGTCGGAGCTCTCCAGCCCCAGGGCCAGGTCCCCGACGGGGACCTCGAAGGGAAATCCCTTCTCGTCGACCACCTCGACAACCAGGGCCGGGGCCGCGGGCTCGCCGGAGCGGCCGAGGGGCACCCACTCGAGGCGTAGCACGAACTGGTTGCCGCGCCGGCGGGCGAACCCGCGGAGGTCGCCGTCGGTGATCTGGACGACGTCACAGGACTCCCACCCTTCGGCCGGTCGACAGACGAAGGCCGAGATGTCGTAGCTGACATGACCCTCGACGAGGTACCACGACACCCGGCCGCTCCCCGGAAGGGTGGGGGGCGGAGACGTGGGGGGAACGGGCTCGGCCCCCTCCTCCTGGGTGGTCTCGGGGGTCTCCACCGTGGTCGGAGGACCGGGGTTGGGGTCGAGGCCGAAGAACTCCATCTGCTTGGCGTCGAGGAGCTCCAGGGAGAGATGGAGCACCGCATGACTCTCCAGCTCGAATCGCCTCTCGGCGAACACCGCGGTGAGCTCACCGATCCCCACCACATCGGCCCCCGCATCGGCTTCGACCGGATGGGCCACCGAGGGAATCGAAGGGCTGGCGTCGATGGGCCGCGAAGCGTCCTCGGGCACGGTGGCCTCGGGGCCGGAGGTCTCACTGGCCGCCACTCCCCTGGCCGCGAACCGGGCCCTGACGTCACCCACGTCGTCCCCGGCGTAGATCCACAATCCGATGGCGACCGGCAGCGCGACGAGGAGGGCTGACCACCGCGATCCTCTCAGCCCCATACTGGCCTCACCTCTGCATCCGACATCTCCGCGGCCGCCGGCCACCGGTCCGACGATTCTCCCCCATCGGAGGCCGGGGAGACGACCACCCCGACCGTTTTATCCGGATTGTCACACAGACGCACCCGCGGTGGCAGCCTGCGTCCCTCCCCATCGGGATCGCACACTCTCCGCCGCCGGTCCGGGCCCCGGTGTTCAGGCCAGATGATCGACGAACGACTCGAGCTGCCGCAGGTTGCGGCACTCGAACACCCCGTCGCAGTACGTTCCGTACTCGCTGATCACCGAGTCGCCCGTGTCCCAGTAGGAGCGGGGTTCAGGGTTCAACCAGAACACGTGCCGGGCCTTCTTGGCCGCCTCCTTGAGGACCCAGGAGTTGGTCGAGTGGTAGTTGTTGCGGGCGTCACCGAGGAATATCACCGTGCTCTTCGGATTGACCTCGCTGGACCAGCGGTCCCAGAAGACCTCGAAGGCGTGACCGTAGTCCGAGTGCCCGTCCACCCAAACCACGTCGGCCTCGGTGTTGACCCGGTGCACCGCCTTGGTGATGTCCTCCTGGCCCCTGAACATGTGGGTCACCTCGTCGATCCCGTCGATGAACACGAAGGACCTCACCTTGGAGAACTGCCCCTGCAGGGCATACACCAGATGGAGGGTGAACCGGGCGAAGGCAGCGACCGAACCGCTGATGTCGGCGACGACGATCAACTCAGGTTTGTGGGGACGGGGATAGCGGAAGCGGGGATCGGCGGGGACACCGCCGTAACTCAGGCTGGCTCTGACGGTGGAGCGGAAATCCAGGGGCCCCCGCCTCTTGTTCCGCCTCTTGCGGGCCAACCGGGCCGCCAGCTTGCGGGTCAGGGGCTGGATCGCCTTGCGGATGGCGACCATCTCCTCCCGGCTGGCGTGCATGAAGTCGACATCCTCGGGGAGGGGCTTGCGCAGGGTCTTGGCCATGGCCTCCACCCCCCGGTCGGCCACCAGACGCCGACGGATCTCGGCCTCGATCTCCTGTTTCAGATGGTCGATCCGGGACTCGAACTCCTCGCGTTCGAGCCTCCGTTCGAGGTCGGTCAGCGGGGCGGGAGCCTCGGCCTCGGTCTCCTCCATCAGCTTCTCGAGCAGGGAGTCCAGATCCAGGTTCCTCAGGGTCCGGTACAGGTAGTAGGTACCCCCCACGGGGCGGCCCGGCTCCATGCCGGCGTACTTTCCGACCGCGGCCCGGGCCATGGCCCGGGTCATCGCCTCGTCCCCCCGCATGAGGGCCCGGTACAGCATCTCGGCCAGTTCCTCGGGGCTCATGTCGTCACCCGACCCACCGGAACGGTCCCTCATGCCCTCCATCTGCTGCTGCATCCACCGCTCGAGCTCGTCCTCGGACAGCTCCTCGGCGTCGGGCAGACGGTACTGGGGACCCCTCATGGAGAAATAGACCTCGAAGACCGTCTCGAAGGCCCGCCAGTGGCTGGCGTTCTTCACCAGGGTGGCACCCAGCGCGTACTTGAACGCCGAACGGTCCTCGATGGGGATGTGCTTCACGGCCTCCATGGCGTCGAGGTTCTCCGTGAGGGAGACCGGCAGCCCGGCGTTGCGCAACTCCACAATGAAGCCCGACATCAGATCCAGCATCATGAACCCCCGTCGAGCGCCGATCGAGCCACAGGGCCCGGCAAGACTGCCGCCACGACCGCCTACCGGGCCTCGACGGCGAGTTCCTTGGCCGCCTTCTCGATGTCGGTCTGGTACTTGAGCAGGATGTGGAGGGTCTCCCGGGCCTGTTCGGCGTCGATGGACTCGATGCCCAACAACACCAGGGTGCGGGCCCAGTCGAGGGTCTCGGAAACCGAGGGAGCCTTCTTCAGTTCGATCTGGCGGATGGAACGGACGATACGCGCCACCTGATCGGCGAGGTTCTCGCTGATCCCCTCGACCTTGGTGAGAACGATCTCCTTCTCACGGTCCATCTGGGGGTAGTCGATGTGGAGGAACAGGCAGCGCCGCTTGAGGGCCTCGGACAGTTCCCGGGTGTTGTTGGAGGTGAGGAACACCAGGGGGATCTGCCGGGCCTCCATGGTCCCCAGTTCGGGGATCGACACCTGGTAGTCCGAGAGGATCTCCAACAGGAGAGCCTCGGTCTCGACCTCGACCCGGTCGATCTCGTCGATGAGCAGTACCACCGGATCCTCGGCCCGGATGGCCTCCAGCAGAGGACGGGTCATCAGGAACTCGTCGCTGAAAAGATCGTCGTGGAGCTGATCCCAGTCGGTGGAGCCGTCGTCGCTCGCCTTCTCGGCCTGGATCCGCAGGAGCTGCTTCTTGTAGTTCCACTCATAGAGGGCCTTGGCCTCGTCCAGCCCCTCGTAGCACTGGAGGCGGATCAGTCGGGCCCCGGTCATCTCGGCGACGGACTTCGCCAGCTGGGTCTTGCCCGTACCGGCGGGACCCTCGACGAGGATCGGCTTCTGGAGCCGGTCGGCGAGGAAGACCACCGAGGCGATGCCCTCGTCGGCGAGGTACTCGACCTCCTTGAGTTCGTCCCGGACCGACGCTACGTCGCCGAAGCGGTGATCAGACATGTACTTGTCTCCCCCTTGGAAGCCTTCTGATTTTGGTAGTGCGAATCTGCCGGTGGGCCGCGCATTGGCGGGCGTCCACGGCGGTCACGGGTGCAGGGACCCCCGAGCTGCTCAACCCCTGACCTGTCCCTCTCCCTGGACCACGTACTTGAGTGTGGTGAGCTGGGGCAGGCCCATCGGACCGCGGGCGTGGAGTTTCTGGGTGCTGATCCCGATCTCGGCACCGAAGCCGAACTCCTCGCCGTCCACGAACCGGGTGGAGGCGTTGACCACCACCGCGGCGGCGTCGACCTCCTCGGAGAACCGGGTCGCGGCCTCGAGGTCGGTGGTGACGATGGCCTCGCTGTGCCCGGTGCCGGTCTCGTTGATGTGGTCGATGGCCTCACCGAGGGAGTCGACCACCCTCACCGACATCTTCAGGTCGAGATACTCCCGGTACCAGTCGTCCTCGGTGGCCTCACCGATGGAGGGCACGACGGCCCGAGCCCGATCGTCACCCACGAGTTCCACCCCGGGGAGGGCGTCCACCGCCATGGGCAGGAAGCGACCGGCCACGTCGGAGTGAACCACGAGGGACTCCGCCGCGTTGCACACCGAGGGGCGCGACATCTTGGCGTTGGCCACGATGTCGACCGCCATGTCCAGGTCGGCGGCGGAATCCACGTAGACGTGGCAGTTGCCGTCGCCGTCGATCACGTAGGGCACGGTGGCGTTGTCGAGTATGGACCCGATGAGTGAGGGCCCGCCCCGGGGGATGAGACAGTCGATGTAGCCCCGGAGCTGCATGAAGGCGACGGCCGTCTCGTGGCTGACGTCGTCCACCAGGACCAGGGAGTCCTCGGGCAGACCGGCCTTGGCCAGACCCCGACGTAGTGAGGAGGCGATGGCGAGGTTGGAGGAGATCGCCGCGGACGATCCCCGCAGGAAGGCGGTGTTTCCCGATTTGAGGCACAGTCCGAAGGCGTCACTGGTGACGTTCGGACGGCTCTCGTAGATGATCGCCACCACCCCGAGGGGTACCCGGACCTGGCGGATCCGCAGTCCGTTGGGCCTCACCCAGCCCGAAACGATCTCACCGACCGGGTCGGGTAGCCCGGCCACCTGGCGGAGCCCGTCGGCCATGGAACGCACGCGACCCGCGTCCAGCCGCAGCCGGTCGATGAGGGTGGGGGACACCGCGTTCGACTCCGCCCTCACCACGTCCTCGGCGTTGGCGGCGAGAATCGAGTCGGTATCGGCCACCAGCAGATCGGCGGCGGCCTCCAGAGCGGCGTTCTTGGCCGCCGTGGTGGTGCGGGCCAGAACCCGCGAGGCCCGGCGGGCCCGGCGTCCCAGTTCCTCTATCGGGGAGACGGCCGCCTCCGTCGATGCTGATGTCTCTCGGTTCGCCACACGGCCAGGCTACCCGGAGGCGTCGGGACCTCCCCAAGTCCGGCACTCCCGACCCACCCTGGTGGCGACCGTACCCGACCACCGGGCCTCAACGACGGGGGTTCCGACGCCGATGGACATTGGTGGACGTCTCTACGGCATCTCCCCTGACGGCGGCGGCCGAAAGGTTCATCGACGAACTCGACGACATCGTCCGACGCCTGCCGCCCTCCCTGCTGGCCGACCATCCGATCGAGGCGGTGGGTCCCCTCGCCGATGCCTTTCAGCTGACCCGCGCCCTCATCGACGTCGACGGCATGCTCACCGACGAGGAGCTGACGGCCTTCGCCGAGTGCTTCACCCGCCACCGGCCGTCCCTGCTCAACCTCACCCCCGGGGACATGCGGCGCCGGGGGGTGTTCCGGGGGGCCCGACGCTGGTTGAATCGTCCCTCCCCCCTCTTCGAGGCCCTTCTCGCCCACGACGCCACCCACGGCACCGGCCACGCCTGGCGGTACCACGACCTGGCGGTGGCCCTGGCCCAGACGGTGGCCAGTCTCGACGACCACGTCTCCCATGTGGAGCTCAACGCCATCGAGGGTCTTCGTGACCGTCTCGGGCAGAGACTGCGTACGGTGGGCGTGCCCCGACCCTCCCCGACCCGACCCGAACCCGATCACCGGGGGTCAGCGGACTCGGCCCTCTGCTCACCCGAGGACGTGCTGGCCGAACTCGACGAGCTGGTGGGCCTCGAAGGGGTCAAGCGCCAGATGCGCCTGGTGAGTGATCTGGTGACCGTCGGGAGGCTCCGGCGCGAGAGGGGCCTGCCGTCCACTGTGGTCAGCCATCACATGGCGTTCGTCGGCAATCCCGGCACCGGCAAGACCACCGTGGCCCGCCTGGTCGCCCGCCTCTACCGCTCCCTCGGTGTGCTGTCCTCGGGCCACCTGGTGGAAACCGACCGGGCCGGACTCGTCGCCGGGTACATGGGTCAGACCGCGGCACGCGTGGACGAGGTCGTCGAGAGGGCGCTCGACGGTGTCCTGCTCATAGACGAGGCCTACTCGCTCACCACCACGGGTTCCGACGACGCCTACGGCCGCGAGGCCGTCGACGCCCTGGTGAAGCGGATGGAGGATCACCGCGACCGCCTGGTGGTGATCGTCACCGGATACCCGACCGAGATGGAGGCCTTCCTGGCCTCGAACCCCGGACTCAGGTCACGGTTCGGTCGAATCGTGGCCTTCGAGGACTACGACACGGATGCGCTCAGGGAGATCTTCGAGCGCTGTGCCCGCCGATCCGGCTACGAACCGACACCCTCCGCCCTCGACCGGTTCGCGACCCTGGCCGACTCCCTCGAGCGGGGCCGCGGATTCGGCAACGGGCGTCTCGCCCGACGGGTCTTCGAGCGGGCGGTCGAACGGCACGCCTCCCGTCTGATGTCCGGCGGCTCACCGACGGATGAGGATCTCGTGACGCTGAGGGCGGTCGACCTGCCCGACTCACCCCCCTGACCGCTCGCCACGCCAGTCCCACGAAGACGCACGAAGGGGAAGGCCCGTATCCCGCCGGGGTCGTCTCGGGCCGGTTCGTCAGCCCGAGGGTGTGTCGGGGGAAGGCCCGTATCCCGCCGGGGTCATCTCCACATCGAGCAGGTTGAACCGGGGTTGGGACCTCATGACCCTCATCGAGGCCACCTCCACCCGCGGCATGACCGTCTCGACGTCTCCGGAGTCGACGTCGACCCCCAGCAGGGGCCCGGGCGATCCGCAGGTCTCGCCGAACCCCTCGATGACCACCGACCCGTGGGTGAGGAACCCGATGGGGACGCCGGAGACACCGGGAGCGGCGGCGATCTCGTATCCACCCTCCTCGAGGTCCACCAGGAGGACCTCAGAGCCCGCCTCGCAGGAGCCCTCGGCGAACAGGACCCGCGGACCGTCGGGTTCGGGGACCACGCGGCCGAGGGGCCGTACCCCCTCATAGAGCAGGGTCGTGTCCTCGGGGCGTACCGGTGGCAGGGACCGCACCGGTTCGTCCCCGCTCTCGTCCACCAGGGTGGCCGCCTCTAGATCCAGGGCCCGCAACTCCCGGCCGTCGTCGGCGGACAGGACGTACAGCACGGTGGCCCCGTCGGGGGTGACGACGACATCGGAGATGACGGCCGAGTCCGATTCCATCAGCAGGGCGGGGGCGGTCCCGTTCTCGGCCGTGACCAGCAGGCGGGACCGTCCCGTGGCCCCGTCGCGTCCCCAGACCAGGAGATGAAGCCCGTCGGGGTGGTACACGACACCCTCCACCACGAACTCCTCCTCGGGGGCGGTGTCGGCGGGTACCGGGCCGGCGAGGATCTGAAATCCCTCCCGTGTGGTCGAGGCCAGGGCGATGCGGCCCTCCTCGGCCCATATCAGCGCCGTTCCGGACGGCACCGAGAAGTCGGCACCGTCGTAGGAGGCGTCCCCCCCACTGCGGCCGCCACCTCCCATCGTGATGACCCGACCCTGGTCCAACAGGGCCGCGTCGCTCTGGGGGCTCCATCGGAGGTTCGACACGGGAACGATCTCCTTGTCGATCCTGACATCGGCGAGACATCTGAGAGTCCCCCCGAAGTCGACGGCGAAGAGCCGGCCCTGCAGGACGAAGGTGATCTCGCGGGGTTGGAGAGGGAGGTCGATACCCCGGCACCGCACGGGAAGGGGCGGGTCCTCCTCCGCCGGGGGACCGGTGGTGGTGGAAGGGGCGGACGAGGTGGGGGCCACCGATCCCTCCGCGACCGGATCCGCCGCCGAATCCGGGGTCGTGGCCGGGTGGCCCTCAGCGCCGGATCCCACCACCGCAGGGTCCGCCTCACCCGACTCACCCGCCTCACCCGCCTGTGTCGCCGTGGCGGCCTCCGTTTCCGCCCCGGAATCGGTGCTCCGACCATTCGCCCCGCAGGCCGCGGCCAGAACGAGCAGCGTGGTGACCAGGGCCAGGACTCTCAAGATGACCGGACGTCCGGTCGATGGGAGGGACATGGACTGCATCTTGGCAGAGGTTGGGGGCGGTGCGGACTCCGCCCCCACCGCGACCGCGAACAGCCACGGTCGACCATGACCTCCTCCGGCCCGGACCGCGGCGGAGGTTCCACCGACGGCCCCGATGCTGTCGCCGATGTCCTGGAGTTCCCGGTTCCGGGGGGCCGCTCACACCCTCCGGCTCCATCGGACCCCACCGCAGAGCGCGGCGCCGCGGCACCGGGTGCCCTGGCCCCCCCGATGCGGATGGCCCGGCCCGGCCAGGTGGTGTCGGTGGAACTCGGTGACGGACTGCGGCAGTGGTTGTTGAGGGGAAGACTGAAGGCCCAGACCCGGAGGGGAATGGTCCTGGAACTGGACCAGTCGAGTATCGCCGGACTGCCGGTCGGTGAGGGGGCGGACGTCTCCTGTCGCTGGAACGGCGGAGGCGACCAGACCGCCGCCGTCGGCACCCTCGCCGCCATGAGACAGGGGCCGAGATCGATGATCCTGATCGAGACCCACCCCGACCCCGACACCCTCGCCCGCCTCCCGTCGGAGGACCAGACCGGTACCGGGACCGATCGCCGGGCTCATCCCCGACTCCGCCAGGCCATCGAGATCGAGATCCTCCTCGATGACGGTGTGCTGGTGGCCGAGACCATCGACGTCTCAGCCGGCGGGCTCCTGCTGGTCACCCCGGGGAGTTGCCCCGAACCGGGTCCGGTCGGACATCAACTCAGTCTCAAGCTCAGTGTCGATGACGCCCGCCTCGACCTGCGGGGCCGGGTCCTTTCCTGCCGGCCCCGGACCATCGGAGGTGGCTCGGAGGTGAGGGTGCAGTTCGACGAGGCTCCTCTGTCGGCGCAGGAACGAATCGCCGATCTGGTGGGCCGGGCGCTCACCCGACAGCTCTACGAGAGCTGAGGGCCTACCGACGCTCACCCACAGGCGCCACGAGGGTCGGGAGCTTCCCCGGGCCTGATCCGCCGGCCCTCCGAGGGCTGAGAGCCTCACCCACCGGTGTGGCCCTCAGACCAGGATGACCAGGTCGTCCCGGTGGACCGTCTCGTGGGAGACACCTTCGGGCAGGTCGGCGGACCTGAGCCCCTTGACCGCTCTGAGTTCGTCGCTGGACAACCGGGTCAGCCCCTTGGCGAACACCTCACCGGCCGGATCACGGATCTCCACCCCCTCCTCGGCGTGGAAGGCCCCGTCCACGTCGAGCACACCGGCCGCCAGCAGGGACCGGTTGCCCTCCACGAGGGCCCGACGGGCCCCTTCGTCGACCACGATGGACCCGGCGGCGGCCACGGCGAAGGCTATCCAGAGCTTGCGGGCGGGGAGACGGCGCCGGCGGGGCTCGAACCCCGTCCCCACACCGGGGCGACCCTCGATGGCGTCCTGGAGCACACCGACCCTGTCGGCGCCGGCGATGACCGCCCTCACCCCCGTCCAGGTGGCCATTCGGGCCGCCTCCAGCTTGGACGCCATACCGCCGCTGCCGTGAGCCCCGGCTCCACCGGCCAGGTCCCGCAGTTCCTGATCGACCTCGATCACCTGCTCGATGAGGGAGGCGCGGGGATCCACCCGGGGATCGGCGGTGAGGAGACCGGGGGCGTCGGTCAGGAGCAGCAGCAGGTCGGCGCTCACCAGGTTGGAGACGAGGGCGGCGAGGCGGTCATTGTCCCCGTAGCGCAACTCGTCGTCGGCGATGGCGTCGTTCTCGTTGACCACGGGTACCACACCCATGCCCAGGAGTGTCTCGATGGTCGACCGGGCGTGGACGTACTGCTGGCGCACCATGAAATCGAGGGGGGCGAGCAGAGCCTGCCCCGCGACCAGACCTCGCTCGGCCAGGAGCTCCCGGTACACCCTCATCAGCTCGATCTGGCCCACCGCCGACACGGCCTGGAGGGTCCGGGCGTCGGAGGGCCGGGGAATCCCCAGCACCTGCGCTCCGGCCGTCACCGCCCCGGAGGTGACGATCACGATCTCGTGACCCAGGCGCCGGGCGTTGGCCACCTCGGCGCAGAGCTTGTCGAGGGCCAGGGTGTCCACCGCCCCGTCGTCGGCGGTGACCGAGGACGTGCCTATCTTGACCACGACCCTCACTGCGAATGCCTCCCGGTACCGGTCGTGTCTCCGGCGGTGTCTGTCGTCTCCACTGTGGATCCCGTCGTCGTCAGTCGTCGGGTTCGTAGGTGAATACGAAATCCCCGATGACCACGGTGTCGCCCGACCGGGCCCCGGCCCGGCTCAGGCCACGGAACACGTCGAGACCCTCGAGTCGGTGGTGGACGAAGTCCAGGGCCCCGGCGTCGGTCAGGTCCGAGACGGCCACGGCCCGACGGGCCTCTCGACCCAGCACCTCGAAGGAGGCGTCGTCATGGCGGATGATCTCGACCCCTTCGGGGGCCGGTCGGTGCACCACGAACCCGTCCTCGGTGCCCTCGGCCTCGCGGACCTCGCCGACCATGGTGAGCAGGGTGCCGACGAGGGCCTCGATTCCCTCGCCGGTGGCGGCGCTGATCCGACGGCCCTCCCATTCGAAGTGGGCGGCGTCGGCCTTGGTGCCCACCACCAGCCGGGGCCGGGTGAGCAGCTCGGGGCGGTAGTCCCCGAGTTCCCGGAGCAGTACCTCCTCCTGGGCCTCGGGGGTCATCTGCTCGACGGAGGCCAGGTCGAGCATCACCAGCAGCACCCGGGCCCGCTCGACGTGGCGGAGGAACTGGTGCCCGAGACCTCGGCCCTCGGCCGCCCCCTCGATGAGTCCGGGGATGTCGGCCACGACCATCTCCCCCTCGTCGCGTCTCACGACTCCCAGGTTGGGCACGAGGGTGGTGAACGGATAGTCGGCGATCTTGGGACGGGCGGCGGAGATCCGGGAGATCAGGGTGCTCTTGCCGGCGTTGGGCACACCTATGAGGGCCACGTCGGCCAGGAGCTTGAGCTCCAGACGGAGCCATTTCTCCTCTCCCACCTCACCCTGCTCGGCGAAGGCCGGGGCCCGCCGTCGGTTGGACAGGAAGCGGGCGTTGCCCCGACCGCCCCGGCCGCCCTCGGCCGCCAGGAATCGGTCGCCCTGGTTGACCAGATCGGCGAGCACGTTGCCCTCCTGATCCCTGATGGTGGTTCCCTCCGGGACCAGGGCCACGGTGTCCTGGCCCGAACGACCGTGTTTCTTCTTGCCCTGGCCATGGGAGCCGTCGGACCCGCGCCGGAAGGGGAAGTCACGGAAGGCGAGCAGAGAGGCGATGTTCCGATCGGCCACCACCCAGACGTCGCCTCCGGCGCCACCGTCACCTCCGTCGGGGCCACCGTGGGAGACATGGGCCTCGCGCCGGAACGACACGCAGCCGGCACCACCGTTTCCGCCCTTGGCGTGGAGATTGCAGGAGTCGACGAATTGAGACATCGATTCGAGGATACGGGGCGCTGCCACCGGAGGGACCGGTGGTCCACCACCCGTGCCGCCGCAGGCGGCGAGGACAGCGTGCAGCTGTCGCCCGGGGCTCTAGGCCTCGACCACGTCGATGAGACGCCGGCCCCGACGGCGCCCGAACTTCACGACGCCGTCGGCGGTGGCGAACAGGGTGTCGTCGCCGCCGCGGCCCACATTCATCCCGGGATGGAAGCGGGTTCCGCGCTGGCGGATGATGATGCCCCCGGCTCTGACGGTCTGACCGTCGTACACCTTGACACCGAGGCGCTTGGATACCGAATCGCGACCGTTCCTGGTCGAACCGCCGCCCTTGGTCTTTGACATGAGAGCTCAGCTCCTCGTGATACCGGTTATCTCGACGGAGGTGTACCGCTGGCGGTGGCCCCATCGACGACGGTTGTTGGTCTTGTTCTTGTAGGTGAAGCCGTTGATCTTGGGACCCTTGACCTCACCGAGGACGCGGGCGGTGACCGATACCCCCTCCAACTCGGAGGGAGTGGCCAGCACGTCCTCGCCGTCAACGAGGAGAACCGGGGTGAACTCCACGTCCTGACCTGCTTCGGCACCCAGGAGTTCGACCCGGAGCTTCTGCCCCGACTCGACCTTCTCCTGCTTGCCACCTGTCTTGATGACTGCATACATACGGCGCACCATCCTAGAGCACTCGACCACCGATCAACACTATGAAACCGAAAACCTGACGGGTCGGGCCGCCGGCCCACCGACGGCCGGTCACCGGGGCCGATCGGCTCCCGGCCCTCAGCCCAGGATCTCCTCGTCGAAGCGTACCCCTCTTCCCTCACAGACGGGGCAGATGTGGCTGACCGACTCGAGCAGCCCCTCCCCTATCCGCTTGCGGGTCATCTGCACCAGTCCCAGCTCGGAGATGGTGGACACGTGGGTGCGGGTCTTGTCACGGGCCAGGGCCTCGTTGAACACCCGGACCACCTCGTCGCGATTGGCCTTGATCTCCATGTCGACGAAGTCGATGACGATGATGCCCCCGATGTCGCGCAGGCGGAGCTGCTTGGCGATCTCCTCGGCCGCCTCGAGGTTGTTGCGGAAGACCGTCTCCTCGAGATTCGACTTGCCGACGTTCTTCCCGGTGTTCACGTCGATGACGGTCAGGGCCTCGGTGTGCTCGATGATCAGCGATCCTCCCGAGGGCAACCAGACCTTGCGGTCGAGGGCCTTGAGGAGCTGCTCCTGAACGTGGAACCTCTCGAACAGGGGTAGCGACTCGCGGGAGCGGTCGTAGTACTCGATCCGGTCGGCGAGGGCCGGGGTGATGGTCTCCATGTACCCCTTGACCTGCTCGTAGAGGGCACGGTCGTCGATGGTCACGCCGCGGTAGTCGCGGGTGAACTCCTCGCGGATCACCCTCACCGCCAGCTCCGGCTCCCGGAACAACAACGAGGGAGCCTTGGCCTTGGCCGCCAGGGCCTGGATCTGCTCCCACTGTTCGTTCAGGCGCATCACATCGCGTTCGATCTCCTCGGCGGTGACATCCTCCGCCGCCGTCCGGACGATGAGCCCGTGACCCTCGGGCCTCACCCGGTCGAGGATCTTGCGGAGGCGCTTACGCTCCTTGTCGGGAAGCCGCTTGGAGATTCCGTAGGTGTCGCTGTTGGGGACCAGGACCACGAAACGCCCCGGCAGCGACACCTCGGTGGTGAGGCGGGCTCCCTTGTGGGCGATCGGGTTCTTGGTCACCTGGCAGAGGATCGACTGCCGGGCCTTGAGCAACTGCTCGATGCGGGGACCACCCCGATTGGACCGGCGCCGTCCACCCTTGCGGCCCTTGGCGGACTTGCCACCCTTGCCGCCCTTCTTGGATGACTTGTCGCCGGCGTCCTCGATGTCGTCCTTCTCGAAACCCACGTCACCGCGGTAGAGCACCGCGTTCTTCGGGGTTCCGATGTCGACGAAGGCGGCCTCCATCCCGGGCAGGACGTTCTGGACCTTGCCGAGGTAGATGTTTCCGTGGATCTGACCCACGTCGTCGGAGGGACGCGAGACGTAGTACTCGATGAGGCTGCGACCCTCGAGGATGGCGATGTGGGTCTGCCCCTCGCGGACCTCGACCGCCATCTGGTAACGGCCCACGGGGCGGCCCTTGCGCTGCTTGCCACGACGCCGCTTGATCTCGGCGTCGTCGAGTTCCACCGGTCGATCGGAGATGGTGGCCTCCACCGGGCTGACCTCGGTCCCCTCGCGACCCTGGCGCGACGCCTGGCCGTTCCTGCCGCCCTTGCGACCTCCGTTGTCCCGGGCCGGGGCCTTTGCCCCACGACCCTGGCGGGAGGCGTTGCCGTTCCCGCTCTTGTCGGAGCCGTTCTGGGTCTCGGGCTTCGCCTTGCCGCGACCCCGACCGCCTCGACGTCTACGGCGCTTCGACTCACCCTGGCCCTCGGGGGCCTCGCCCGCGCCTTCCCCCGCAGCGGCGGGGGGCGGGGCGGGGCGGGTGTCGCCGATGCGGGGCTTGGCCCCGGAGGCCACATCGGGCAGGGGGGGCGGCGGAACCGGCGGAGCGGCCGGGGACACCCCGGCGGGACGACGGGTCCGACGACGAGCGGGGCCCGGTTCCCCACCGCCGGAGCCGGCGGTGTCTTCGGACCTGGCCTTCCCGGACCCGGCGGTGTCTTCGGACCTGGCCTTCCCGGACCCGGTCGTTTCAACCGGCGCCACGCTGCTTCGGTTCGGGGCGTTGGGCGCCCCTTCGGAGCCCGACGCCGATTCTCCCGGGACGGTCGCCCGACGGGTACGACGACGACCCGGGCCGGGAACCCGCTCGGCTCCGGAGACGGACTCCGGCTCCGCGGGAGACCTCGCCCCGGCGGGGCGCTCGGAGGAGACCTCGGCCGGTTTCCCGGTGGCCGTCGCCGAACCCGAGGCCGATCCGGTCACCCTCCGGGTACGCCGGACGGCGGTCCGGGCCGGAGCGGCCGACTCGTCGCCGGGAGTACCGGGGGATTCCCCGGCCGGTGATGGCGCGGCTTCCGCCGGGGCGCCCGGCTCCTGGGCCTCGGGGGAACGCCGGGCGCGCCCGCCGCGGGAACCGCGACGACGCCGACGGGTCGTTCCCTGGGAATCGGAGTTCTGTCCTGCCCTGCTGTCCCCGCTAGTGCTTCCGACAGGAGATTCGGGGGCGACCTCGCTGTCTGTGGGAGGTTCGCTCATATGGGTGTTCCCTTCTCATGACGCACGCCTCTGGGCGCGCGGAGCGGGCGTCGCCGGCCCGGGAATGGGTTCCCTGGGCGCGCCGTCCTGCTCTATCCACTGGTGTGTACGCGTTACGGGCCCCAACTCGTGGTCGGGGGCCAGAAACGCCATCAATTCCGAGGGGCGGACGAGACGGGGCTTGGCGGCCAGATCAGCCTCCAGTATCACCCCGGTGTCTCCCTTGCCCTTCACGGCCAGGGAGAGAACCGCCGGACGGATGTCCTCGGTCGTCTCCCGGCCCTTACGCTGACGGGTCACCATCAGCCTGTCGGCGGCCAGAACGTCGGCAACAGCTCCACGAGCTTCGATGTCACCAAGTTCTCTGATCTCGAACCGCCATGTGCAGATGACCACTTCTTCCTGTAGCGAACCGGGCCGACCCTCGATCATCTCGATCGCCTGGACGTTCATGCCAACGGGCAGGGCCCGGCTCAGCTGCTCCTTCATTTGTATCAGGTCGATCGAGGTTTCCGACGCAACCCCGGTACCGGACACGGTTCCGTCGGCTCCCACGACCGACTCGTCCATCCCGATGTCGAGATACTCGCCGTCCGATGCGTACCCGGTGGGAAGGGCCAGGCCGAAGCTGATCCGCGGTCTGGGGGTGAATCCCTCGGTGTAGGCCACGGGCAGACCCACCCTGCGGATCGCCCTCTCCCAGATACGGGCCATGTCCCGATGGCTGGTGAACCTGATCTTGCCGTGCTTGTCGAACCTCACCCGGAACCGGATCATCGGAAACCGCCCTCCGGACGACCGATCGACACGGGGACGGCGTCGATACCGGGGATCCCCTGGCCGGTTCCCTGGCTGCCGCCGGCGGGGGGAACCGGCGAGGCCACGATGTGCTCGATCCCGAACTCGGTGCAGGCCCCGCAGTCGTAGCAGGGAGTCCAGCGGCAGTCGGGAACACCGAAGCCGGCGAGGGCGTCGGTCCAGTCCTGCCACAGGAAGTCCCTGTGCAGACCGGCCCCGATGTGATCCCACGGCAGGACCTCGGTCTCCTCACGGTGCCGGGTCACGTACCAGTCGATCGAGAGACCCTCGGCCTCCATGGCGTCCTGCCAGAACCGGATGTCGAAGTGTTCGCTCCACTCCTGGAACACGCCTCCGGCCCGCCAGACCCGCTCGATGACGGCTCCCAGGCGCCGATCACCACGGCTGGTAATGCCCTCCGCCAGACTGGCATGGGGATCGTGCCACTTGATCTTGACCCTCTTCTCGCCCCTCACCACGTTGCGAGCCAGGTTGATCTTCCGTTGCAGCTCCTCGGGGCCGTTCTGCCCGAACCACTGGAACGGGGTGTGGGCCTTGGGCACGAATCCCCCGAGGGACACCGTCACCGACGCCTTGCGGGTGTGCTCGAGGCCGATCTGCACGACCCGGCGGGCGAGTTCGGCGATTCCCTCGGTGTCCTCATCCATCTCGGAGGGCAGTCCGGTGAGGAAGTACAGCTTCATCCGGCTCCAACCCGAGGCGTAGGCCGACTCGACCGTCGCCAGCAGGTCCTCCTCGGTGATCATCTTGTTGATGATCTGGCGCATCCGCCAGGTGCCGGCCTCGGGGGCGAAGGTCAGCCCCGTGCGCCGGGCCGAACCGATCTTGGCCGCCAGTCCCACCGTGAAGGCGTCGACCCTGAGGCTGGGCAGGGAGATCGTGACCCGACCGCAGTTCAGGGGGTCGTCGATCGTGCCCCCCACGACATCCTCGATCCCGCTGAAGTCGGCGGTGGACAGGGAGGTGAGGGCCACCTCGTCGTAGCCGGTTCGGGCCAGACCCTCGCTGACCATGGTCCGGACCTGGTCCAGAGGGCGCTCCCTTACCGGACGGGTGATCATCCCGGCCTGGCAGAACCGGCAACCCCTGGTGCATCCCCGGAACACCTCGACGTTGAGACGGTCGTGGACCACCTCGGTCATGGGAACGAGCTGGTTCCTGGGATAGGGCCAGTCGGCCAGATCCGCCACCGTGCGCTTCTCGACCACCTCGGGTATCTCCGGATACCGGGGGTACACACCGACCAGATCCGCCCCGTCGTACTCGACGTCGTACATGGCGGGTACGTAGACCCCCGGGACGCACGCCAGTCGCCGGAGCATCTCGTGACGGGAACCCGTCGGACGCCCGATCCGCAGCCACTCCCCCACCACCTCGGTGATCTCGGCCACCACCTCCTCACCGTCCCCGATGACGAAGAAGTCGATGAAGTCGGCCATCGGCTCGGGATTGAACACCGCGTGTCCCCCCGCCCCCACCACCGGGTGCCGCTCGTCCCTGTTCTCCGAGCGGAGCGGAACCCCGGCCAGATCGAGGGACTCCAGCACGTTCGTGTAGACGAGTTCGGAGGACAGGTTGAACGCCACGATGTCGAACGCCGAGGCCGCAAGGTGGTTGTCGACGGAGAACAGCGGCAGTCCCACTCGCCTCATCTCCGCTATGAGGTCGGTCCAGGGCAGGTAGGCCCTCTCGGCCACGGCATCGTCGCGCTCGTTGATGATCTCGTAGAGGATCTGGAGCCCCTGGTTGGGGAGGCCCACCTCGTAGGTGTCGGGGTAGGCCAGCAACCAGGCCACCTTGCCGGGACCGTGCTCGGGCTGCTGGGCGCCGTCCTCGCACCCGATGTAACGGGCCGGCTTCTGAACCCGGGGCAGGAGTGGTTCGAGGCGGCTCCACAGCGAGTTCATGGTGGCCACATGCTACCGGCGGCACCGCCGGACCGATCAGGGATCGGGGAATAGGGACTCCCCGTCCCGGCCGCCTCAGGGGGAAACCGGGGTCAGCACCTGGTCGGAGGGTGTGGCGGGCCCGGCCGCGGGCAGAGCCCAATCCGGAGTCACCGCGGCGTCCGTGGCCTCAACGAGCCCTTCCGCGCCAGGCGCCGCCGAACCACGGCTGGAACCGGCCAGATCCTGGACCAGGCCCAACAGCTCTCCGGAGATCGTCGCCATCCCCTCGGCGAGTGAGGAGGACTGACCGGTGGCGGCCCGGGTGGATTCCGCCAGCTCGGCCATGGTCTTGAGATCGCTGGCGATCCTCATGGTGGCATCGGAGGCCTCCGACGAGCGGACCCCTATCTCGTCGGTCGTCGCGTCGTGCTCGGACACGGAACGGGAGATCTCGTCGGTGGCTCCGGCGATCTCCTCCACGGCGGAGGTGATCTCCTTGATCGACCTCACCGCGACATCACTCTGGTCCTGGATGGAGA